>NZ_JBWOPL010000122.1:0-36448 GCF_056451265.1 Rhodocaloribacter sp.
CACAAAGAGCGGTTCCGATCCTGTCCGGACCGAAACCGCTCTTTGCGAATGCACAGGTAAGGTCTACAAATACCCCATCTCTTCCAGCCTGGCCAGCACCTGTTCGGCGCATTCCTCGGCGGAGTAGCGGGTGGTGTCGCAGACGATCTCGGCGTCCGTGGGCGCTTCGTAGGGATCGTCGATGCCGGTGAAGCCTTTGATGATGCCGGCGCGGGCTTTGGCGTAGAGGCCCTTCACGTCGCGCTGCTCGCACACTTCGAGCGGCGTGTCGACGAAGACCTCGACGTAGCCGCCGTACTGCGCGATGCGGTTGCGGTTGGCGCGGCGGTCGGCTTCGTAGGGCGCGATGGGCGCGCAGATGGCGATGCCCCGGTGCTTGGTGATCTCGCTGGCCACGTAGCCGATGCGCTGCACGTTCGTCGAGCGGTCCTCCTGCGAGAAGCCGAGGCCCTTCGAGAGGTGGGTGCGCACCACGTCGCCGTCGAGGAGCGTCACGGGGCGGCCGCCGCGTTCGAGCATCTTCACCATGAGCGCGTTGGCGATGGTGGACTTGCCCGAGCCGGAGAGCCCCGTGAAGAAGACCGTAAAGCCCTGATTGTGCTTCGAGGGGTGCGTCTTCCGCAGTTCGGCCACCACCTCCGGATACGAGAACCACGACGGGATCTCGGCGCCTTCGGTGAGCATCTGGCGAAGCTGCGTGCCGGAGATCATCTCGAAGTCCAGCCCTTTTTCCTGCACCTCGTCGATGGGCTCGTACGTGTCGTGCTCGGGCACGTAGACCATCAGGCGGAACGGCACGACGCCGATGCCGAGCTCCTCGCTGTGCTCGAGCACGAGGTCCTGCGCGTCGTACGGGCCGTAGAACGGCGTGCCGTCCTTGTCCTTGCCCGGCCCGGCGTGGTCGCGCCCGACGATGAGGTGGGTGCAGCCGTAGTTCTTGCGGATGATGGCGTGCCAGACGGCCTCGCGCGGTCCGCCCATGCGCATCGCCAGCGGCAGCAGGCTGATGGTGGCGCGGCCCTCGGGATAGTGCTTGAGCAGTTCCTTGTAGCAGCGCACCCGCGTGTAATAGTCGATGTCGCCCGGCTTGGTCAGACCCACCACCGGATGGATGAGCAGATGCCCGCCGATCTCCGCCGCCGCGCGGTCGGTCAGTTCTTTGTGCGCGCGGTGCATCGGGTTGCGCGTCTGAAAAGCGACGACCTTGTCCCAGCCCTGCGTCTCGAACATGTCGCGCATCTCCGCCGGGGTGCGGCGAAGCTCGTGGAAGTCATAGTGACGCGGGAGTTGAATGCCTTCGAGCGTGCCGCCGACGTAGAAGTCGCCCGCCTGGTCGAAGAGGTAGGCCACCGCCGGATGCCCGTGACTCTGCGTGCCGAAGACCTGGTCCGCCTCCCGCTCCTTGTCCGCCTTCCACACGTCTTCCACCGTGAGGACGGCCAGCAAGAGCCCCGTCTGATCCCGAAGCGCCACCCGGTCGCCCTCGGAGAGCCCCCCGGCCGTCTCCTCGGAGACGTCGAGCGTGATGGGCATCGACCAGAGCGTCCCGTCGGTGAGCCGCATGGTGTCGAGGACGCTTTCGTAATCGGCTTTATTGAGGAACCCGCGCAGCGGAGAGAAGCCGCCGTTGAGCAACAGCTCGATGTCGCAGATCTGGCGCGGGGTCAGGGTGATCGAGGGGAGATGCAACGCCTCCTTCCGGGTCGCTTCCAGCGCTTCGCCGGTCAACATCAGGTCACACAACTCACCGCCATGGGGTTCGATCAAAGTCTGGGCTTTCATTCGTATGTTGGATAGATTCATTAGGGTAAAAAGATGCGCTGTCGCAGAGCAGCCTTCAAGTTACGTCCAAAGACGGGGCAACATGTCGGACTTGTTCTCCGCAGGCATTAAGTTTTTGCGAATACGGGCTTTCGAGGGCCAATGCGACCGTCCTCGAAGGCTGCGTTCACAGCCACACCGCGTGAATGACGGTGACGGCGATGGCCATCACGATGAGGGTGGCGGGCAACCCGACCTTGAAATAGTCCCGGTAGCGATACCCGCCGGCGGCCATGACCATGAGGTTGGTCTGGTACCCGATGGGAGTCATGAAGCTTCCGGCAGCGCTCACGGCGATGACGAGGGCGAAGGCTTTGGGGTCGCCGCCCACCTGTGCGCCGGCGGCCAGGGCCACGGGCAGCATGAGCACGGCGGCGGCCTTGTGCGTGATGAGTTCCGTGAGCACGTTCGTCGTCACGTAGAGGGCCGCCAGCACGCCCACGGCGCCAAGCCCCGCCGTGGCGGTCACGAGCCCGTCGGCCATGACGCCGGCCAGCCCCGTCACTTCCACCGCCTTCCCGAGTCCGAGCGCAGCGGCAATGATGATCAGCACCGACAGGTCGACCGACTTCCGGGCCTCCGTCAGGGAGAGGCAGCGCGTGGCCACCATGCCGAGCGCGGCGGCGAAGGCGGCCGTCACCAGCGGCATCCAGCCCGTGGCCGCCAGCGCCACCATCCCCAGCATGATCGCGATGGCTATCGGCGCCTTGCGCTTCTGCGGCTTCTTCTTCTCCGGACGACGGGAAGCGACGAGGTAAAACTCGTCGCGGCGCGCGTTCCATCGCTGGTCGAAGCCTTTCTTCGCCTCGATGATGAGCAGGTCGCCGGCCTTCAGGGGGATGCGGCCGAGCGGCCCCTCCAGCTGTTCGTTCTTCCGCTGAATCGCCAGCACCACGCCGCCGTATTCCTCGCGGAAGTTGGCCTCCTTGAGCGTCCGATCGACGAGGCTGGAGGTCGATGCGATGACGGCTTCGAACAGCGGCAGCGTATGCTCGTCGCTCGTCTCGACGGCGGAGACGACGCGCTCGAGGCCGGGACGTTCGAGCAACCCGTCGAGCGCCGACACGTTGCCGACGAAGGCCAGCGTATCACCGGAGCGCAGGACCTCGCCCGGGGCCGCGGGGACGAGGTGGCCGCCCCGATGAATGTGAGCAAGGTATGCCGAGCCGAGCGCCCGCAAGCCCGCCTCCTCCACCGTCCGGCCGATCATGTATGAGCGGGGCGCGACCCGCAGCTCGAAGAGACAATCCTCCAGCCCATCTCCGAAAGAGGCGCGCTCCTTGCCCCGATCCGGCAGAATCCGGTGCCCGATCAGGACGAAGTAGAGGGTCAGGCCGAAGACCGCCGGGAGCCCCACCCACGTCAGGTCGAACATGGCCAGGGGCGCATAGCCTTCGGCCTCCATCAACCCGGAAACGACAATGTTCGTCGAAGTGCCGATGAGGGTCATCATCCCCCCCGCGATGGCCGCGTACGAGAGCGGGATGAGCAGCTTCGAGGTGGGGAGGCCCACCCGCTTTGCCCATTGCTGCACGCGCGGCGTGAACATGGCCACGATCGGGGTATTGTTCAGAAAAGCCGAGAGGAACGAAGTCGAGAGCATGAGCCGGGGCAACGCGCCGTGCAGGCGGGCATTCTCGGGGAAGATGAGCCGGTCCATGAAGCCGAGCGCGTTGGTGCGCTGCACCCCCGCCGCCGCCACGAAGAGCGCCGCCACGGTCAGCACGGCGGAGTTCGAGAAGCCCGCAAAGGCCTCCTCCGGCGTGACGACGCCCGCCAGGAGCATCAGCCCCAGACTCCCGAGCAGAACGATGTCCGGACGCGCGAACTCTCGGACGAGCGCCGCCATCATCATGATCAGGACACCGAGCGTGAACCACGCCTGCCAGCCGAGCGCTTCAAACATGCTTCAGAAGGGTAAACCGCGTCAGGCGCGTTCCGCCTCGGCGGCGATGAAAGCCTCGAAGTAGGCCAGCGTGCGTTTCAGCCCGTCGGTGCGGTCCACCTTCGGCGACCAGCCGAGGCGCTTTCGGGCGAGCGTGATGTCGGGCTGTCGCACCTTCGGATCGTCCTCGGGCAGGGGCTTGAACGCGATGGTGCTCGCGCTCCCGGTCAGGCGGATGACCTCCTGCGCAAAGTCGAGGATGGTGATTTCGTCCGGGTTGCCGATGTTGACCGGATCCGGGGCATCGCTCATGAGCAGCCGGAAGATGCCCTCCACGAGGTCGTCGACGTAACAGAACGAGCGCGTCTGGCTGCCGTCACCGAAGACGGTGATGGGCTCGCCGCGCAGCGCCTGTCCCATGAACGTCGGCAGCGCGCGTCCGTCGTCGAGGCGCATGCGGGGGCCGTACGTGTTGAAGATGCGGACGATGCGCGTCTCCACGCCGTGATACCGGTGATAGGCCATCGTCATGGCCTCGGCGAAGCGTTTGGCCTCGTCGTAGACGCCCCGCAGCCCGACGGGGTTGACGTTGCCCCAGTACGACTCCGGCTGCGGGTGGATGAGGGGGTCGCCGTAGACCTCGCTCGTGGAGGCGATGAGGAACCGCGCCTGTTTCGCCTTGGCCAGCCCGAGCGCCTTGTGCGTCCCGAGCGCGCCCACCTTGAGCGTCTGGATCGGGTACTTGAGGTAATCGATGGGCGAGGCCGGGCTGGCAAAGTGGAGCACGTAATCGAGCGGACCTTCGACGTAGATGTAGTTCGTCACGTCGTGCTGAATGAGCCGAAAGCGCTCATGCCCGATCAGGTGGGCCACGTTGTCGGGCCGCCCGGTGAGGAAGTTGTCCATGCAAATGACCTCGTGCCCTTCCGCGAGGAAGCGGTCACAGAGGTGAGAGCCGATGAAGCCGGCTCCGCCGGTAATGAGCGTTCGAGGCACGTTGTTCACGCTTTTCCGTTGATCGAGACAGGATGGACGACGGGCGCATAATGCGGGCGGCCGATGCTGAAATAGTCGAAGCCGCCTTCGGCCATGCGAGCCGGGTCGTAGAGGTTGCGTCCGTCGAAGATGACGGGCTGTTTGAGCAGGCGTCGGATCTTGTCGAAGTCGGGGCGGCGGAACTCGTTCCACTCCGTGCAGATGACGAGCGCATCGGCGCCTTCGAGGGCGGCATAGTCGTCCGGCGCATAGGTGATCTCGTCGCCGAGGAGGGCGCGCGTGGTCTCGGCGGCTTCGGGGTCGAAGGCGGCCACCTCGGCGCCTCTCGCGAGCAGTTCGCGGATGACGACGTGGGCGGGGGCCTCGCGGACGTCGTCGGTGTTCGGCTTGAAGGCCAGCCCCCACACGGCGATGCGACGGCCCGTCAGGTCGCCGCCGAAATAGTCCGCGACGCGGTCGGCAAGCAGGCGGCGCTGCCGGTCGTTGACCTTGAGGACGGCCTTCAGGATCTCGAAGGCATAGTCGTTTTCGTCGGCGGTGCGTTCGAGGGCCTGCACGTCTTTCGGGAAACAGCTGCCGCCGAAGCCGATGCCGGCGTAGAGGAAATGCTTGCCGATGCGGCTGTCGAGGCCGATGCCGATGCGGATCTTGTCGACGTTGGCCCCGACGCGGTCGCACACGTTGGCGATCTCGTTCATGAAGGTGATCTTCGTCGCCAGGAAGGCATTGGCCGCATACTTGGTCATCTCCGAGGAGCGCTCGTCCATCACCACGATGGGGTTGCCCTGCCGCACGAACGGCTCGTAGAGCAGGGTCATCACCCCGGCGGCGCGCTCGCTCTCGGTGCCGATGATGACGCGTTCGGGTTTCATGAAGTCCTCGACGGCGACGCCTTCCCGGAGGAATTCGGGGTTCGAGACGACATCGAAATGCCGGCCGGGTTGGAGCCCGGCGCTCTGGAGCACGTTCCGCACCCGCTCCGCGGTGCCGACGGGCACGGTGCTCTTGTTCACGATGACGCGGTAGCGGGGCGCGCCCTCGGCGGCGAGCAGTTCGCCGATGTCCGCGGCCACGTTGAGCACGAACGAGAGGTCGGCGGCCCCGTCGGCGCCCGGAGGCGTCGGCAGCGCCAGAAAGATGACGTCGCTGGCGGCGACGGCCTCGGCGAGGTCCGTGGTGAAGCGCAGGCGTTGATCCCGCAGCCCGCGCTCGAAAAACAGCTCGAGCCCCGGTTCGAAGATGGTCAGCCGTCCGGCGCTGAGGCTCTCCACCTTCCGCTCATCGATGTCGACGCAAATGACCTCGTTGCCCATCTCGGCAAAACAGGTGCCCGTCACGAGTCCCACGTATCCGGTTCCAATAATGGCAATCTTCATGTCAATATGAATCTCAATAGGGGAAAAAAATTCGAGTCCGCCTCAGTATCGACGGAGACGGCAATCGGCTTTAAGGGGTCCATTGGCTCCGGGACCGCCGTCCCGGTCGGCGCGTGGAGTGATTTTACAAGAACTATGCCCGGTGGTTGCCGGGTCTCGCAAGGATCACCGGCATACCGGTCTCAGGCTCCCGCCCCGGCAGGCTCTCGGCGGGCGAGGTACCATGCATACAGGCGTCGGAGGCCGTCGGGCAGGGGCGTCTTCGCCCGCCAACCGAGCGCGCGCATCCGCGAGACGTCGAGCAGCTTGCGCGGCGTGCCGTCGGGCTTCGACCGGTCCCAGACGAGCGGGCTCTCGCTCCCGACGACCCCGCGGATCATCTCGGCCAGCGCGCGGATGGTCAGGTCTTCTCCCGTACCCACGTTGAGCATCCCGTCCGGCGCGACTTCGAAGAGGCGCGCTTCCGGCTGCCGGAGCACGAAGAGGCAGGCGTCGGCCAGGTCTTCGCTGAAGAGGAACTCGCGACGGGGCGTGCCCGAGCCCCACAGCGTCACCGGCGCGTCGGGGCCGTCTTCGCGCCGGGCCTCGTGAAACTTACGCAGGAGCGCCGGCAGCACGTGGCTCGTCTCCGGATCGAAGGAATCGTTCGGGCCGTACAGGTTGGTCGGCGCCAGGCTCACGAAGTCGTCGCCGTACTGCTTCCGGAAGGCCTGGCACAGCTTGACGCCCGCGATTTTGGCGACGGCATACCCTTCGTTCGTCGGCTCCAGCGGGCCGGTGAGCAGATGCTCTTCCCGGATCGGTTGCGGGGCGTGCTTCGGATACATGCACGAGCTGGCCAGGAAGACGAGCCGCCGAACGCCGCACCGATGCGCGGCCCGGATGACGTTCGTCTGGATCGCCAGGTTGTCCCCGATGAAGTCGGCGGGGAACGTGTCGTTGGCGAGGATGCCGCCGACCTTTGCCGCCGCGAGGATCACGTATGCGGGACGATGCGCCTCGAAGAAGGCGTCCACGGCGGCCTGATCGCGCAGGTCCAGTTCGGCGCGCGTGCGCACGAGGAGGTTCGTGAAGCCCTCTGCCTCGAGCTTGCGAACGATGGCGGAGCCGACCAGCCCGCGATGCCCGGCGACGTATACGGCCGCGTCTTTCGATCCTGGGTGCATGGCGTCCGACCGGCTGCGCGGCGGGTGTTTCGTTAGCGCGAGGAGATACGCTCGATGGCGAGGGCCACCGTGCCGAGGGCCGCCACGATGGGGAAGACGTCGCGCCAGCTGATCTTCTGCTGAAGCTTCGTCTCGATGGTGAGCACGTCGTTGCCCAGGAGCACCGGATCTTCATCCGAGACGAGGACCTCATTGCGCATGGTCGTTTCGAAGATCGAGCGTCGTCGGCCTTGCTCATCCCGCAGCAGGCGCATGATGATGGTGCGGTTGGCGCGCACGGAAGCGTTGATCGCCAGATCCGGCCCGCCCGCCAGCGAGAGCAGCGTGCTCAGCCGCGTGCCCTGCGGGATCTCGTAGAGGCCGGGGTTCCGCACCGATCCCCACACGTTGACGAGCATCGTCACGTCGCCCGGCTCCGAATAGTTATAATAGGCCGCCGGCGCATAACGAGAGCGTTCGAAATCGGTGATGCGTTGCGCCTGAGCGACGCCCGCGCCCCAGCAAAGAACGACCAGAAAAACGAAAAGACTACGCGCCATAAACTTGCTCCTGAAGGTCTTGGTCTGATGGATGATTGAACGAAACGCATCGAGGGGGAGCGCCGGGGCTTACGCACGAGGGGCGGTCTCCTCTTCGGGGGCGGTCTCTCCGTACCCGTAGCGGTGGCCGTACCCGTAGCCATAGCCATACCCGTAGCCGTAGCCGTACCCGTAGCCATAGCCGCCGTAGGCCGCTTTGGCGTCGAAGCGGTTGAGCACCACTCCCGTGATTTTCGAGCCTACGTCGCGGAGGGATTCGATGCTGCGTTCGAGGGCGTGCCAGTTGGTCTCGTTGGCCGAGCACACGACCACCGTGGCGTCGCACTCGTTGGCCAGGAGGAGCGCGTCGGTCACGGCCAGCACGGGCGGCGTGTCGATCACGATCACGTCGAACTCCTGGCGCAGCCGCCCGAGCAACTCGCGCATTTTGTTCGAGCCGAGGATCTCGGCAGGGTTGGGCACCGAGCGGCCCGTGGGCATGACGTAGAGGTCGTCGACCTCCGTGGCGAAGCGTTCGAGTCCTATCGACACCGGCTCGAAGAGCATGTCTACGAGGCCCGGCTCCCGGGAGAGGCCCATGATCCGGTGCCCCATCGGTCGCCGCATGTCGGCGTCGAGGTAGAGGGTGCGCCGCCCGGACTGCGCCATGGCCACGGCCAGGTTCACCGAGGTGACCGTCTTCCCTTCCCCCGGCCCGGCGCTCGTGATCATGATGGCCTGCACCACGGCGTCGGGCAGGCTGAACTGGATGTTGGTTCGCATGCGCCGGTAGCCCTCAGAGGCCGGAGAGAGCGGGTTCAGCAGGGTGATCAGGCTCGTGCTGTAGTTGTTGCCGTCCACCGTGACGCGCTCCCGCCCTTCGAAGTCCGCCTTCACGATCCGCGTCAGGTCGGGCACCACGCCGACGACGCTGAAGCCGCGCTTGCGCAGGTCCTCCGGCTTGCGAATCTTGTTGTCGAGCGCGTTGCGCAGGAAGGCCACGCCCACCCCGACGACCAGCCCCAGCAACGCGCCGAAGAGCAGGTTCAGCGGCACGCGCGGGCTCACCGGCTTCTCCGGAAGCACGGCGCTGTCGATCACCTCGACGTACCCGAGCTCCGACTCCTCGGCGATCTTCGCCTCCTGGAGTTTCTCGAAAAGATTCGTCGCCAGTTGGACGCTGTTTTGCATCTCCCGCTGGAGCCGGGTCAGCACGAGCGCCTTGTTGGGGATCTCGTTGAACTTTCGCTCATACTCGGCGAGGCTCTGCTTGAGCACGTCGAGCCGGGCGCGGGCGCCGCTGATGGCGATGCGTTTCTGCATGACCTGTTGCTGAAGGTCGGCGATCTGGCGCAGGGCGCCTTCGGTGCCGCTGGCGAGCACACTGGCCTGGGACGCCACCTCCCGGGCAAAGCTCTGGACGCGCTCCTCCAACTGCTTCTTCCAATCGGCCAGT
The DNA here is from genome assembly GCF_056451265.1 of Rhodocaloribacter sp. Taxonomy (NCBI): domain Bacteria; kingdom Pseudomonadati; phylum Rhodothermota; class Rhodothermia; order Rhodothermales; family Rhodothermaceae; genus Rhodocaloribacter; species Rhodocaloribacter sp. The sequence goes on from NZ_JBWOPL010000122.1 coordinate 9,219, forward strand.
TGCGTCCGCCATTCCTCCAACTGCGGATCGCTCGAAGGATCCTGACGCAGTTCCGGGTTCTTCGAGTACTTCTCCTCGATTTTGAACTCCAGTTCCGTGATGCGGGTCTGCAAACCGGCGATGGCCTGATCGTCATTCGAAGAGAGCCGCCGCGCGAGTTCGGGGTTGATGCGGTTCAATTCCCCTTCCAGCACGTCCAGCTCCGCCTGCGCCGTCCGGAGCGCAAACTTCGTCCGGTCCCGCTCCGCACTCCACTCCATGATCTGTTCGAGCAGCTGCCGCCCTTCCTCCGTCGGGTTCACGATGCCCTTCTCTTCCGTATACTGCAGAATGTTCTGTTCCGCATCGCTGAGGAGGCTGTCGAAGCGGGTGGCCTGCTGCGCCAGGAAGTCGGCGGAAGCCTTCATACGCGCCCGGCTGGAGGTCTGGTTGTGCGCCACGTACTCTTCGGCATACAGGTTGGCGATGAGCGCGGCCTCCTCGGGCTGCGTGCTCTCCACCGTGATCAGGATCAGATCCACCTCCTCGTTCACCGGCTTGACCGAAACGTAATCTTTTCGCAACCGCCGGCTCACGTCGAGGCGCGAAGGCGGATCGCCGTCCTCGGTCGGCTCCAGCACGCTGAGCAACTCGCCGGTCTCCGGGTTGACGCGCTGCTGCATCAGATATTCCGCCACCCGCTCGGCGATCATGCGCGATTTGATGATCTCGATCTCGTTGAGAATATTCCGGTTGGCCAGGTTGATCCCGAGCAGTTCGCCGAGTTGCGGCGTGGACTGCTCACTGTTGACGTACAGCGTGCTGCTGGCCTCATACAGCGGAGGCGTCTGAAAGGTGTACACCGCCACGGCCGCCAGAATCAGCACGAAACAGGCCAGAATCAGCCACTTTCCTTTGAGCAACACCTCCAGAATCTCGCGGAGCGAGATCTCGTCTTCGTCATGGGCCCCGGCCTCGGCATAGGCCGAACCGTTCGTGCCGTTGCGAAATACACCCGCAACCCGCGGATCGGAATATTTGGTACGATCAAGCATGAATTCCCTTTTAGCATTTCCCCGGAGCGACCCGACCGCCGCTCAAGCGGTGCGGCCCCGGATCCACCGACTCGCCCCTCATCGTTTCGGGCAAATGCGTTCCGTTAGTAGAATGTGGCAAATTACGCAACAAGACCCATCAAGACAATCAACCCGACGCTCCGGGCCCGACACCGGAACGGTTGGAAAAAGCCGGATTCCAACCGCGGAAAGGCGCCTTCACGCTCCGAGTGCGCGCAGAAGAAGCGTTCGACATTAAAAAATCATACGCTCGTCATCAAAAAAACACACCGGACCCGATGGCCCGGTGACCGTATGCCTGCGGAACTCCGCGCGGAGCGCTCCGGTATGTCCCATCGCTATGAGCCGACATCGTATCTTGACCCCGAAACCCTGGAGCGTCAGGCTCAGAAACCGCCGCGTAATCGACAAGTCCCATGCGCGTCTGCGACCCGGCTTGCCGAACGGTTTCTGTTTCTATCGAATCGCGTGAACCTCGCCCTCCTTATTGTTCACGCCCCGCAATTGTTTCCAGGACGTCCCTTTTCATTTTCAGCACTTCAAGACCTTGTTACAAGTTCCTCTGTCCCGTCCCGACGTCGGTCCGATGGAGAAGCGCCGCCTGCTCGCGGTGCTCGAATCCGGGCGGCTGGCCCTCGGCGAGGAGCTGCTTGCCTTCGAGGCGGGCATGGCCCGGCGTTGCCGAACGCGCCACGCCGTCGCCGTGAGCAGCGGGACGGCGGCGCTGCACCTGATCGTGCGGGGACTCGGCCTCGGCGCAGGCGACGAGGTGATCACCACGCCCTTCAGCTTCGTCGCCTCGGCGAACGCGCTGCTCTTCGAGGACGTCCGCCCCCGCTTCGTCGACATTGACCCGGCGACGTACAACCTCGACGTGGCGCAGGCGGCCGAGGCCGTCGGGCCCGAGACGAAGGGCATCCTCGCAGTGGACGTTTTCGGCGTGCCCGCCGACTGGCCCGCCCTCTCGGCGCTGGCCCGCGCGCACGGGCTGCTCCTCATCGACGATGCGTGCGAGGCGCTCGGCGCTTCCGTCGCCGGGCGGCCCGTCGGCGCATGGGGGAACGCGGCGGCCTTCGGCTTCTATCCGAACAAACAGATCACCACGGGCGAGGGCGGCTGCATCACCACGGACGACGGCGCGCTGGCCGAGCGCTGCCGCTCGATGCGCAACCAGGGCCGTGCCGAGGATGCCGTGATGACGCATGTCCGGCTCGGCTTCAACTATCGGATGGACGAGCTCTCGGCGGCGCTCGGCGCGGCGCAACTCGAACGCCTGCCGGACCTGCTCGCCCGTCGCGCCGCCGTGGCCCGCAGCTACGACGCCGCGCTTGCCCCGCTCCTCGACGACCTCGCGCTCCCCCCCGGAGCCGGATCAGGCGCGGCGCGAAGCTGGTTCGTCTACGTCGTCCGCCTCCGCGACCACTTCGCCCCGGACGCCCGGGAAGCGCTCATGACCCGTCTCCGCGCGGCCGGGGTCGCCTGCGCACCCTATTTCCCGAGCCTCCATCTTCAGCCCTTTTATCGGGAGCGCTTCGGCTTCCGCCCCGGCCAATTTCCGGTATGCGAAGCCGTCTCGGCACGCACGCTGGCGCTCCCGTTCTTCCCGCAGATGACCGAACACGAGGTCGCCTACGTGGCCGAGACGCTGGCCGGCGCGATGGCGCGTCTGCCGCGCACCCGCCCGCTCCTCCCGCTCGACGACGCGCGCTCATGACGCCGCCGCCCGACCATACACGCCCCGCCCGAGCCTATGCCGCGCTCAAGCGCCTCGTCGACCTCGTCGGCGCCGGCGGCCTCCTGCTCGCGCTCGGCCCTTTCCTCCTCGTCGTCGCCGCGTCGATCCTCGTCGAGAGCGGGCGGCCCGTCTTCTTCCGGCAGACACGCACGGGGCGCGGCGGGCGGGCCTTCGAGGTGGTCAAGTTTCGCACCCTGCATACGGGCGCGCACGACGTCCGCAACCCCGCCTCGCGGACGACGCGGGTGGGGCGCATCCTCCGCCGGTGGGGCCTCGACGAGGCGCCGCAGCTCTGGAACGTGCTCCGGGGCGAGATGAGCCTCGTGGGCCCGCGCCCCACGCTTCCCGAACAGACCGCCCGGTACGGCCCGTTCGAGCGTCGCCGCCTCGAAGTGCTGCCCGGCCTGACCGGCTGGGCGCAGATCCACGGACGAAACGCCCTCTCGTGGCCCGAGCGCTTCCGGTACGACGTATGGTACGTGGACCACCGCAGCCTCGGCCTCGACCTCCGCATCCTCGCGCGCACGCCGCTCATGCTGCTCTCCGGAAAGGGCGTCTACGGCCCGGACGGCACGAACGAGGATTTTCAACCCGAACGACCTCCGGACAACCTCGCGAAACGATCATGAGGCCCCTCGTCATTGTGGGCGCCGGCGGGTTCGGAAGAGAAACCGCCGCGCTCGTCGAAGACATCAACCGGGACGAACCCACCTGGGAGCTGCTGGGCTTCGTGGACGATGACGCCGCCTTGCACGGCGCCGAACCCCTGGGCTATCCCGTGCTCGGCGATCTGGACTGGCTCTGCCGCCGGCGAAACGTGCACTATGTCCTTGCCATCGGCGCTTCCCTCCTCCGGAAGCGCCTGGGCCGACGACTCGAAGCGACCCCGCTGCATCCGGCCACGCTGGTCCACCCGGCCGCCGCCGTCCACCGAACGACCACGCTCGGCCCCGGCGCGATCCTGTGCCGGGGCGTCACGCTGACCGTCGCGATCCGGCTGGGCCGCCACGTCATCCTCAACCTCCACGGCGCCGTGGGCCACGACGCCTCCCTGGGCGACTATACGACCGCCCACCCCGGGGTTCACATCTCCGGACATGCCCGCACCGGGACGGCGGTCGAACTGGGCGCCGGCTGCGTGCTCCTGCCCGGCGTGACGGTCGGCGAAGGCGCGCGCGTCGGCGCGGGAGCCGTCGTCACCCGGGACCTCCCGGCGCATTGTACGGCCGTCGGCGTACCCGCGCGTCCGCTCCCCTCCTGACCCCACCGCCGATGCGCATCGCCGTCTTTTACCAGTATTATCACAACCCGGACTGCGCGCTCACCGGACGCCATTATTCCTTCTTCAAACAATGGGCGCAGCGGCACGAGATCACCCTCATCACGACGAACGTCTGGCACGAGAAGCGCCTCACGCAGCTTTTCGACTGGGTCCCCGAGGGCGTGGACGTCCACATGCTCGACGCGCCGTATGACAATGCGATGGATGCGTCGCGCCGCCTCGCCGCCTTTGCACAGTACGCGGCCAAAGCCGTGGCGAAGGGCCTCACGACGCCGAAGCCCGATGTCATCCTCGGCTCCTCTACGCCGCTGACGGCGGCCTGGGCCGCGGCCACAACCGCCCGGTGGCGCGGCGTGCCCTGGGTCTTCGAGGTGCGCGACCTCTGGCCCGACTTCCCCATCGAGATGGGCGCGATCCGTCGCCCGTGGCTGCGGCGGCGGCTCTATGCGCTCGAACGAAGGCTCTACGCCTCCGCCGCGCACCTCGTCCCGCTCTCCTCCGACATGGAGGCGCACCTCCTCCGGCACGGCGTCCCGCCCGAGAAGATCACCACCGTGGTCAACGGGACCGACTTCCCGCTCCTCGACGCCTGGACGGACGAGCGGGTGAAGGCGCTCCGCCGGGATCACGGGCTCGCCGGGAAAAAGGTGGTGCTCTACGGCGGCGCTTTCGGGCGAGCGAACGACCTGCCGACGCTCCTCTCGGCCGCGCGGCGGCTCGAACACCGAGCGGATGTCCGGTTCGTCTTCACCGGGCACGGCTATGCCGCCGGGGCCGTCGCCGAAGCCGCGCGGCGGCACGAGAACGTCCTCCACCTGCCGCCGCAGCCGCGCCATCGGATGCTCGGGTGGTTTCGCCTGGCCGACCTCTCGCTCGTCTCGTTCCTCGGCCTCCCCGTGCTCGCCGCCAACTCGCCCGCCAAGTTTTTCGACAGCCTCGGCGCGGGCACGCCGGTCGTCGTGACCAACCCCGGCTGGACGAAGCGCTTCGTGGAGACACACGGGTGCGGCTGGTACGCGCCGCCTTCGGAGCCCGAGGCGCTGGCCCGCGTGATCGAAGAGGCCCTCGCCGATGCGGAACGCCTGGCCCTTGCCGGACGGCGCGGGCACAAAATCGCACGCCGACAGTTTGACCGCGAGACGCTGGCCCGGCGCATGGAAGACCTTCTCGCGGCGGCGGCCCGCTCCCGGGATCCTGCCGACACCGGATGATTTTTTTCGGGAGAAAAAGTATCCTGTACGGTTGCGCCGACCCATCCGAGCAATGCCTTCCGTAGTTCGCACGGTTGTCTTCCGTTATCGAATACGCGCCACGACACGCGCCGGTCGCATGCACCATTCTTGAGGAATCCTTTCGTTCGCATGTCCCCTTCCCTTTTTTTCCCTCGCAAATCGCTTCTTCGCACGGCGCTTTTCATGCTGGCCGACACGGCGATCCTCTATCTGGCTTTCGTCGGCGCACTCAAGATTCGGCTGAGCACGTGGACCTTCCTTCTGTATGAGACGAGCTGGGGACCGGCGCTTCTGCTCACCATCGGGGTATACCTGATCGCGCTCATCGCCAGCGGCATCTACCGGATGCGCCCCGGCACGATGCACCTCGACGGCTACCTCCGCGTGGCCGCGAGCCTGCTCATCGGGTGGGCGGCGTCGTTGACGCTGGTTTACCTCGCGGCCCCCACCCAGATGCCGCCCCGCAGCGTGACGGCGGCGCACCTGATGTTCTCCATCATCGGCGTGCTCGGCCTCCGCGCCGTGCTGCGCTACGTGCACGAGCGCGAGCGCCCGGACGCCTCCGCGCTGCGTCCGCCGCCCGCCCTCTCCTTCGAGGACCTGCTCGAACGTCCGCCCATCGAGATCGACCGGGCGGCGCTGGGCGATTACCTGGCGGGCCGCACGGTGCTCGTCACCGGAGCGGGCGGCTCGGTCGGCTCCGAGCTGGCGCAACAGCTCATCACGCTGCGCCCGTTCCGCCTCGTCCTCGTCGACGTGAGCGAATACAACCTTTTCCAGCTCGAAAACACGCTCCGGAAGCTTCCCTTCGAGGGCGACCTTCAGTTCCGCATCGCCGACGTGCGCGACGAGCCGATGATGCGCACGCTCTTCTCCGCATTGCGCCCGGACGTCGTCTTCCACGCCGCCGCCTACAAGCACGTCCCGCTCATGGAGCGTCACCCCGTCGAGGCGTTCCGCAACAACACCATGACGACGGTGGCCCTGATGCGGCTGTGCGAGGCTTATCAGACGGAGCAGTTCGTCTTCATCTCGACCGACAAGGCGGTGGCGCCGTCGAGTGTGCTCGGGGCGACGAAGCGCCTGGCGGAATGGTACGTGCGCACCGTGCACGCGCCGATGCACTGCAAGACGGTGCGCTTCGGCAACGTGCTCGGCAGCCAGGGCAGCGTCGCGCCCACCTTCGCCGAGCAGATCGCCGCCGGCGGGCCCATCACCATCACGCATCCGGAGATGGACCGTTTCTTCATGACGGCGGGCGAAGCCTGTTGCCTGATCCTGGAGACGCTCCTGCTCGACGACGCGCCGATCTATGCCCTTCAGATGGGCGATCCGGTGCGCATCGTCGATCTGGCCCGGCGCATGATCGCCCGTCTCAACCCGTGGCCGGGACGCGACATCGAGATCGCCTATACGGGCATCCGGGCCGGCGAGAAACTCCACGAGCAGCTCATCGGCGAGACCGAGACGCCCGTCGAAACGTCGCACGAGCGCATCATCGGGCTGCGCAGCCCCGCTCCGTTCAGCCGCTCGGAACTCGACGCGTACTTCGCATACCTCCAACAATTGTGCGACCAGAACCGCACGGAAGAACTGCGGAAGGCCCTCTTTCAGGAGGCCCTTCACCCCGTCGATCAGGATCGGGTTTCCCCCGGAAGCGCCGCCTCGCGCGTTTGACTTCCAACCGTTCCCGTCGATATCCTCACCAGCTTTCCACCTTGCTTGAAGGCCCGGCGGTTCATAGGTTGGTGAGCCCTGGCCTTCAGTAGATCGAGACGCTCCCCCCGGTCCGAACCCTCGCCCAAAAAATGTCAGCCGGTCGTTTCGTCTTACCGGCTGCTCTTGCTCCCGGCGCGCGTGCGGTCGCGCGCCGCGCGGCGCTCGGCCTCGGCCTCATGCTCGCGGCCTTCGCCGGGCCCCTCTTCGCCCAGGACGACCCTTTCGACGCCTCGTGGTATGCGCCGGACCAGCCCTACCTCAAGATCGCCGTCGTGGAGGACGGCGTCTACCGCGTGACGGGACAGGACCTCGCCGCCGCCGGCGCGCCGCTCTCGGCCATCGACCCCGCCACGTTCCGGCTCTTCGAAAACGGCCGGGAGATCCCCCTCCAGTATGACGGAGCCGAAAGCCTCATGAGTGCGAGCGACTACCTCGCCTTCGTGGGCCGGCGCAACCGGGGCGACGACGAGGTGTGGGCGTACAATTACGACGCCGCCCTTCAGAGCAGCGATTACTTCAGCCTGTACACCGACACCACGTACTACTGGCTGACGTGGAACGCCGCCCCCGGACGACGCTTCGGCGCGCCCGAGGCGCCCACGAACCCCGCCCCCCTCGCCACCGCCCGCGACACGCTCCACCTCGAAACCGACGACAGCCGGTACTATTTCTTCGGAGACACCTTCTTCACCGGCAACCCCCTCTATACGCGCGGCGAAGGGTTCTACTGGGATCGCTTCACCCACAACAACGCCGGCAGCATCACCAAAACCTATGAGGTCGCGCTCGAGGCGCCCACGCGCGCGCCCGGCGACACGCTGACCATTCGCGTGCGACTCAACGGCGAGACCAACTCCCGGCACAAGGTGGCGATGCGTCTCCGCATGCTCGTCGACGGCGTGGACACGTTCGTCCCGGTGGATACGGTCGAGTGGAGCGGGACGGCTTTCGCCACGCTCGAAGCCGCCCTGCCGCAGGCGCTCATCCCCGACGACCTGAGGCCGAACGTGGAACTGACCTCCTTCAACGACTTCACCGGCTCGTCCGTCAACCGCGTCTTTCTCGACTGGATCGAGGTTGCGTACACGCGCGCGCTGGCCGCGTCGGGGGACCGCCTCACGTTTGCCGTGGCGGAGGGCGGCGCGTTTGCGTTCGACCTGACCGGCTTCTCCGACGGGGGCGTGTGGGTCTACGCGCCGGAGCGCGAGGCCCTCTTCGCCCTCACCGCGAGCGGCGGCGCCGCCACGTTCGCCGACGCGCCGGAGGCGGGCACGACGTATCACGCTGTGGGCGAGGCGGGTTTCCGCACCCCCGCGCGCCTCACGCTCGACGCGCCGAGCGACTGGGCCAACCCCGCCAACGCCGCCGACTACGTCATCCTCACCACCGCCGCCCTACGCGCCTCGGCGGAGGACCTCGCCGCCTATCGCGCCTCTCCCGACGGCGGCGGCCACTCCGTCGTCCTCGCAGACGTGCAGGATGTCTACGACCAGTTCGACTACGGCCGCCCCACGCCCATCGCCCTCCGGCGGTTCGTTCGCGCCACGCAGACGTGGGCCACCGCGCCGCGCTTCCTCTTCCTCTGGGGCGACGCCCTCTACCCCGCCCCGGGGCGTCCCCGCCACGCCTGGGAGGTCCCCTCCTTCGGACACGCCGCCTCCGACGGCTGGTTCGCCATGCAAAACGGCGGGCCAAACGACTACACCGAGTCCCTCGCCATCGGACGTCTGCCCATCCGAAGCAACGACTCGGGACGGCTCTTCGTCGAAAAGATCACGCGCTATGAGAGCCGCCCCTTCGACACCTGGCAGAAACGCTCCATGTTCCTCGTCGGCGGCGCTTCCGCGCCCGAGAAAACCACGCTCCAGAGCTTCGCGCTCGACTGGAGCGACCTCGTCAGCGGCCCGCCCACGGCGCTCGACACGCTCCATTTCTTCAAGAACGCCGACGCCCCGCTCGACCCGACGTTCAAGGATTCGCTGCAGACGGCTTTCGAGCACGGCGCCTCGTGGCTGGCCTATTTCGGTCACTCGGCGGCGCAGACGTGGGAGATCGTCACCGAGCCGCCGCGCGACTTCGCCAACGCCGACCGCCTGCCCGTGGTGCTCTCGCTCGGCTGCTTCACCGGCGACTTCGCCACCGGCAGCGGCGACCCGGACGACCCGCTCACCTTCAGCGAACAGCTCGTCCTCGAAAGCCTCAACGGGAGCATCGCGCACTGGGGCGCTTCGGCCAGCGGCACCATCCTCGCCTCGGCCCAACTGAGCACCGAGATCCACGAGAAGGTCTTTGCCGACACGCTCCGCACGCTCGGCGTCTTCTTTCAGGAAGCCAAACGCGCCTACAGCCTCTCGAACCAGAACCCGCTCGCCGTCAAGCATACCCTGCAATACGGCCTCATCGGCGACCCCGCCACGCGCCTGTCGCTGCCCACCCGCCCCGACTTCAGCCTCTCCCCCGCGCAGATCACCGTCGCCCCCGCCAGCCCCATCCCCGCCGACTCCGCGCTCACCGTCACCGTGCGCGCGCGCAACCTCGGCCTCGTCCCGACCGACAGCGTGACCCTCTACCTCGACCACACCGCACCCGACGGGCAGACGACCCGTTACGAGCAACACCTCCCCGCCTTCGGCTTCGACTATGAGGCCGTCTTCACCGTCCCCATCGACGACGGGAGTGCGGGCGAACACCGACTGCAGGCCGTCCTCGACCCCCTCGATGCCTTCTCCGAAGCAAACGAAGGGAACAACGCCGCCGAGCGCACACAGATCGTCTTCTCCACCGGTCTGACGCTCGCCGCGCCGCTCGACCTCGGTCTCGTCGATACGACCACCCCCACGCTCCGCGCCAGCCTCGCCAACACCCTCCCCGCGCCCGTCGTCTTCCAGGTCGACACCGTCGCCACGTTCGACTCGCCCGCGCGCATCGAGCACCGCACCGCGCCCGCATTCCTCTCCGCCTCCTGGCAGACCGACCCGCTCACCGACGGCGAGACGTATTTCTGGCGCGCCCGCATCGACGACGGCGGGCCGCTCGAAAACTGGAAAGCAGGCGTCTTCACGGTCGACACGGCGCTCGGCATGCGGGGGTGGATGCAGCGCGGATCGCTCTTCGAATCGAACGAACAATCCTCGTTCCTCGAATATACCGGGGGCGCCTGGCGGTTCAAGACGTTCACGACCGAGGTCAGCGCCTCCGGCTCGCGCGACGGGGCTCCCGAGATCCACAAGGGGCAGTTCGTGGTCAACGGCGAGATCTACGAGCGTCTGGGACTGGGCTTCGGGATGCTCATCCTCGACGGCGGCACCGGCGAGGTGAAGGCCCACGGCTCCGCACCGACCTATGCGAACAACTTCGAGGACCCCGCCGAAGGGTTCCTCGAACTCCAGTCACTTGCCGCGCTCGTCGAACCGGGCGACTACGTGCTCGTCCGCACGCGGAACAAGGGCAACTTCACCAATGAGATCGTCATCCCGGACAGCGTCAAGGCCATCTTCCGTGAGCTCGGCAGCACGGCCATCGACACGCTGACGTACAAGCACCTGTGGATCATGTTCACGCGCGCGGGCAGTCCCGAGACGACGCTCGAATGGGCCATCCCGCCCTCGGTTCCAGAGCACGAGATCATCGAGACGTTCGAGATCCCGTTCCATTTCACGGAAGGCCAGACGCTGACGCCGCCCATCGGTCCGGCCAAAAGCTGGGCCTCACTCGGATGGTCGGCCACCCTGCCCAACGCCGACGCCTACGTCCGCGTCGAGGTGCTCTCGGGCGACGGTGCGGAGGTGCTCGTCGGGGACCTGACCGCGCCGGGAGCGGTCGACCTCTCCACGCTCGACGCCACGGCGCATCCGTTCCTCCGCCTCCGCGCCATCCTCGCCGACTCCTCGGCGCGCGCCACGCCGCAGCTGACGCAGTGGTACGTGGCGTACGAAGACGTGCCCGAACTCGCGCTCGACCCCTCGGCGTTCACGCTCTCGGCCGACACGCTCCTCGAAGGCGAGCCGCTCACCGTCACGGCGCTCGCCCGCAACCTCGGCCCGACCCCGGCGGAGACGGCGCTCCTCGAAGCCTTCGTCACCGACGGCGCCAACGAGACCACGCTCGTGCATACCGACACGCTCCGCAATCTGACCGATGAGGCGACCGTCACCTTCACGCTCGAGACGCCCGGTCTCGCGGGAGAGAACCGGCTGCAACTCACGCTCCGGCAACCCGGCCTCCGCGAAGGAACCGTCTTCAACAACGTGCTCCTGCGCCCCTTCGTCGTCCGTCGCGACGCCACCCCTCCGACGTTCGAGGTGATGATCGACGGCGAGACGTTCCCGAACGATCCGAACCCGGTGGTCAACCTGCAGGACCCGGCGCTGCCGTTCGTCTCCGCGCAACCCGCCATCGAGATCCTCATCGAAGACGACAACCCCTTCCTCGCCCTCAAAGGCGACACCACCGTCGTCACCGTCACCCTCGACGACGCGCGCATCCCCTTCGACGTGCTCGCGGGAGGAAAACAAGCCGGCAACGAACTGCGCCTCCGCTTCACGCCCGACTTCACCGGCAGCGACTCGACGCATACGCTCGTCGTGCGCGTGGCGGACGCTTCGGGCAATGAGGCCGAGGGCAGCCCGTATCAGGTCCACTTCCGCACGGCCTCCCGCCTGCTCGTCGAGAAGGTGTATCCGTATCCGAACCCGATGAACCGCTTCACCGTGTTCGCTTTCCGCCTCATCGGCGCGGACGCCTCCCAGATCGAAGACTTCCGCCTCCGCATCTATACGATCACCGGCCGGCTCATCCGGGAGCTCAACCTCGTCCGAAACCCCGCGCTGACCGAGGCGGGCGGATTGCGCATCGGGTGGAACAAGGTGCGCTGGGACGGCCGCGACACCGACGGCGACCGCGTGGCGACGGGCGTCTATCTGTACAAGATCCTCGTGCGCGCCCGCGACGCCGACGCCGACTTCAACCAGGCAACGGACGTCGAAAAGCTCGTCGTCATCCGGTGAGCGGGAGGCGGAGACGGAAAATGCCGGCCTTTTCGTGATCCCCGGAACGCCCTCCCGGGGCCCGGTGCGTCCCTGCTCCGGCGTGCACCGAACGGGGAGCCGCGACCCGTCCTCTGCAGGGACCGCGCGAGCAGGCCCGCTCCCTCCCTCACGCCTGCCCCGAAGCCCTGCACGCGCGCATCATGCGACGGTGGTCTTCATGCGTCCTCGGTCGGAGGGGCTCCGTAAAAATAGGCTCCGGGAAAATCCGGCGCGGCTTCCTTCCTCTTCCCGGTCCACGCTTCGATCTCGATGCGAAAAACGGAGGTGCGTCGGAGTTCGTCGTCGGTGGTCGGGCGATAGTCGCGGCCCGGATGGAGGTGCGGCGCGTACTTGTCGAGCAGAAGTTGGAGGGCATGCCGGGCCTCCTCGGGCTCCTCGACGATCGAGGCCTTGCCAAAGACGGTCACCCCGGCGTACTCGACGCTGAACTCGAGCGCCTCGTCGGCGGGCAAGAGCCGTCCCATCTCGGCGGCGCTGAAACAGACGGCGGCTGCCCGTTCGACGTTCGCCCGCGTGCGCCCGACCCGCGCCGTGTGCACGTACAGGCAATGCGCCGCCTCGTCGTACACGAAAAGGTTCGTATTGAGAAACGGCTGCCCTTCGTGCACCGTCGCCAGCGCGCCGACGGGGGCGCGATGGAGAAACGCGCGGATCCACGCCTCGTCTTCGACCGCCCGGTCGCGGCGGCGCATTTCGGTGGGCGGCAGAGCGGCGTAGTCTTTCGGCATGGACGGAGGGGGAATCAGGTGAGCAAAAATCCCTGACGGGCGTGTTCGCCGGTCGTCTCCGCCCCATACGCGCGCGTGCTCCGTGCGTTTCGCGCCCGAAGCGCCCGTAAACAAAAGCCGTCCCTTCGTTCGGAGCGAGCACGGCGCCGTCCGCCCTTTTTCGGCCTGCACCCCGCGCCGTTCGACGGTTAAGGAAGGACCTCCCTGTCCGATACCTTCCTTGCTCCTGCTTTCCAGTGCTCCGCTCCCCTTTAGCCCGCACATAGCCTGACAATCTTATGAGATCGCTCGATTACACCCGCAAGAAGAGTCAAAGTCGTCGTCGTCGGGAACGCGCGCGACGGACCATGACGCGCCCGGAGCGCACCCGCGAGAGCGAAGAGTTTTCGCCGCTCATGCTCGAAGATCGCGTGATCATCAAGCTGTTGTACGAGGAGTTGATCCGCATCGAGCACGTCGAGCAAGCGTGGCAACTACAGAAAGAGCGGAACGTGGCGGACCCGCATCATCAACTCTGGCGCATCCTTCTCGACGACCCCGAGGTCGACCGCGACACCGTCTTCGCGCAAGCCGCTGCCGTCTACGACTTCAAGCCGGTGCGTTTTTCAAAGGTCGAGATGCTCACCTTTCTTCGCACGCACGAAGACCTGTTCACCAAAGAGCAGTGGGCCGAGATGATGGCCTTTCCGGTGGCGCCGGTGGGTTTCGACTACGCGACGAAGGGCACGCACAGACCCATCATTTACGCCACGCACGACCCCACCAACAAGGCCATCCATCGCTTTCTCCACACCCTCAACAGCAAGCGCTTCGAACTCCGGTTTGCCCCCGAAGCGGTGGTCGTGGCGCTGCTCGCCGACCGGTCGCGCCGCTCTTCCACGCTGATGCAGCAGGACCTCCCGTTCGACCTCGGTGTGAACGATGACACGGACCTCATCGATGAAGAGACGCTCGATGCCGAAATCAACCGGTCGGCGCTCATCCACCTCTTCGAAACCATTCTCGCGGAAGCCGTTCGTCAGGGCGCTTCGGACATCCACATCGTGCCCAATGCCCGGCGGCACATCGAGATCCTCTTCCGCCTCGACGGCTCGTTGCACCGCTGGCACATCGAAGAGCGCATCCACCCGGAATCGTTCCTCGCCGTGGTCAAGGACAACAGCTTCAACGTGGACCGCTTCGTGCGGGACAGGGCGCAGGACGGCTTCATCCAGCGCCAGATCGACGGGGCGCTCATCCGCTTCCGCGTCTCCGTGCTCCCCGTCGTGAACGCCCGCCTCGACATTCGCTCCGAGAGCATCGTCATCCGCATCCTCGACGACCGGAAGGTGGTGAAAAACCTCTCGCTGCTCGGGTTGCACGAGAAAGCGCTCGCCGGCGTCGAGTGGGCCATCCGGCAGCCCTACGGCATGGTGGTGTTGACGGGGCCCACCGGCTCGGGCAAGAGCACCACGCTCAACGCCGCGCTGACGCAGATCGCCACGCCGGACCGGAACGTGATCACGGTCGAGGATCCGGTCGAATACGTGATCCCCGAGGTGCGCCAGATCAAGCTGAGCCATCAGTTGCCCCTCGAAGAGGCGCTTCGGGCCATCCTCCGGCACGACCCCGACGTGGTGATGGTCGGCGAGATGCGCGACCGGGCCACGGCCGAGCTGGCCATCAAGCTGGCCAACACGGGCCACCTCACGTTCTCGACGCTCCATACGAACGATGCTCCGAGCGCGGTGAGCCGTCTCTACAAGATGGGCGTGGAGCCGTTTCTGATCGCCTACGCCATCAACCTCGTCGTGGCCCAGCGGCTGATGCGCACCCTGTGCCCCGACTGCAAGACGCCTGATGAGGAACAGGATCCGGTGCTGATGTCGCGCCTCGGCTTCACGGAAGAGGAACTCGCAGAAGCGACGCTTTTCCGACGCGGTTCGAACGACCAGTGCCAGACCTGTTTCGGGGTCGGCTACAAGGGCCGCCGGGCCATCGCCGAGGTGCTCCCGTTTTCGCCGGCCATCCGCCAGATCATCGTCGCCGCGCGGGAAATGATCGACGAGGCCGCGATCCGCCGCCAGGGCGTCGAGGAGGGCATGATCACGCAGCAGGAAGCCGCGCGTGCGCTCGTCCGGGAAGGCATCACCTCGGTCGAGGAGATGATGCGCGTGGTCTTTACGAGCCAGTGATCCCGGCGGAGCGCCTGCCCGCCCCTTCGATCCGGGCGCGCCATGTTTGCGCCATCGGGGAAAATCCCCACGCCCCTATGTGATTTTTTCCCATTGGGCGCAGGAGCACTTTCGGTTATCCTTGAGCTACCTCTCCCTTTTTCCCCGACGCATCATGGAAAAGGCGCCCAACCTCGCTTCCCTGTTTGCCATCGGCTGGTCGATCCTGTTGCTCGTCCTCGCCGTGGCGCTCAACGGCTGAGCGGCCCCCGTTCGACCCCGCATTTCGCCCCCGCGCGGCTGAAGAAACGCGCCGGCGAGCATGCGCGACCCCAACGACCGGTCTCATTCCGCGTCGCAAAATATCTGCGCCGGAGTCTCATTTTCCTACATCAACGCCCCTTTTCAGCGCTTCCGAGCGCTACGGCACAGCTTTTGACCTCGCCTCGATCCCTCGTATGTTGCACGCAATCGTCTCTTTTCCAGCAATGCTCTCGATCAAACAACTGCGCAAACGCGCCAGGGAACTCGAAGAAGAAGCAGATATCATGGAGGTGAGGCGCATCCTCGGTCTGGCCTCCGACACGGACGTGACGGAGGCGAAGAGGGCGGCGGCCCGGGCGCGGCGCGCGGTAGAGCAGGCCCTCCACACCTATGCGTCTCCCGAACGGCATCGCTGATCGGCGTCAGGACGACGCTCCTTCGACCTGCGACGCGGTGCTCGAAGCGCCGGCGCGGTTCTGCCCGACGGCGGCGCGGTCGGTCTCCACGCGATCCTTTGCCGCGCGCTTACGCTCCCGCTCGACCCGACGGTGGGTCAGGATGAACTGATAGGCCACCCGATCCTCCAGCGACAGGTCGGAGGCTCGGAGGCTCTTGCCAGTGACCTCTGCGAGTCGCTTCGCGCCGTAGTGTTGCTTCAGCGCGGCCAGAACCATCTCCGGATCGACGAACCCCCGCAGCACCTCGTACTCGCTTCGTTCGAAGCTGCCCAGCCGAGGCCCGGCCCCGGGGTTCCAGATCTTCGGCACACAGGTTTTCAGGAGCGCAATCCCTTCGGAGGGCGCCCCGGCGAGACGCCGACCGAGATACGTGTTCGTTTCTTCGGGAGAACGGCCGGCGGCCCACGTCGAATAGAGGACCAGCGCGTGATCCGGCTCTTCGAGGTGGAAAGGATGCGCCTGTGCGTGGTCCCGGATGCGCTTCGCCAGCAACTGCACGAGTTGCATCGCCTCTTCCTCCCGCAGCACCTCATCTCCCTCCTGCGCCTCCTCGCCGAACAGTCGCGACATGCACAGCAGCGCGAACCAGAGCGGTTCGGCCTTTCCGAGCACGGACTGCGCCCTTTCGAAGCGCTGCGCGGCGGGAAGCCCCGCCAGAAGCTGCGCCACCAGATAGGCCGCCTCGGCGGACAGGGCAGGCCCCACGATCCCCTCGCGCGTGTCGGGGAAGAGCGAGCCGAGCCCGGCCACCACCTTCGCCAGCGTGGAGGCGGCCCGCGGCGAAGCCTCCTCCACCCGAAGGCTGAGCTTGCGAACGACCACCTTCGGGTCGGCCCGGTCGAAAAGGTCCAGCAGCTGGCGGTGCGCCTCTTCCACGGTCCAGCCCTCGGCCTGCGCGAGAAAGCCCCCGATCAAGCGGTCCGGCAGATCGTGCGTGGAGATGGCGTACTGGAAATAGCGATCGAAATAGCGTTCGGAAGCCACCCGCTGCTCGCGGTCCCACCGGGCATAATCGTGCCGCGCCTGCCCCGCGACGGTCTGCGGAAAAAGGGCGGCGACCAGCCTCCGGGCGGCCTCGCGTTCCCGTCGGCTGAGCGATGCGAGCGGGCGTTCGCGTTCCGCTGCCGCCTGCCGCGAGGAGCCTTTCCCCTTGGCCTGCCGCTTCTGCCGCATGAGGTACAGGTCGGGGTTTTCCTTGATATGCTCATAGAGTCCGGGGAAGAAGATGCGCATCCCTTCGACGAGCATCTGATCGACCGGATGCACTTCATCCCTCAGGATGGGCAGGGCAAAGAGCAGCGCGTTCGCATACTGATTCACGATCCGGGGCGTCTGAAGACGAGGCAGAAAACCGTACCGGAAGCGGTGCACGAACTCATCGACCTGTTTCTGGGTCAGGTCGATCTCGGCCACGCGGACGGCCTCGTTCACGCCGTCGTACGAAAGGTCGAGCAGCGACGTGGCGCTGGCCGGCGGAAGTTGGAGCGGCACCGAGATGATTTTTTCGAGGAAGTCATATCCCGTACGCCCGTACCCGGAGGTCTGAAGCGACGTGGCCACGACTTTCGGGTCGAAAGAGAGCACGTACGTGGTGTTCTCGAAGTCGGCAGAGAGCTTGACCAGCCGGAAGACGGCCTGTACGGTTTCTTTCTCGAGCCGGTCCATGTCGTCGACGAAGACGACCACACGCCGCCCGAGCGCCTGAAGCAGATCGCCGATCCACGCGCGCACCTTTTTCAGTTCGAGCGCGGCATTGGCCTCGCCGAAGGAGTGCCCGCCGTCGCCGCCGTACCCGTGGCTGTCGGGCGCGAGAAGGGCCGCATATTCCCGCAATTTCGGCCCCACCTTCTCATGGCGCGGCCCGAGCGAAGCGTCGATGGCTTCGCCCAGCGAGTTGAAGAAGCTCCGGATCAAAGGTCCTTCGTCCCGATAGCTCCAGGGGTTGAACCACACGCAGACGACGTGCCCGTAGGAGGAGAGCGCCCGTTCGATGAAGCGAAGCACGGTCGTCTTGCCCTCTCCCCACGCGCCGTAGAGCCCCACCACCAGGCTGCTCGGGTCCTGTCGCATGGCGAGGATCTTGGCCACGCGCTCGGCGAACGGCCAGCGTCCGAACCGGTCGAGCGCCGGATCTTCGATCGGCGCGTCGGCCGCGAAGGTCGGCGTGGAAGGGTGGAGGTTCACGTCGTTCATAGGCTTTGACAAACCGTATCCGGGAGCCGCCCTCCCGGCGCACCCGCCTCATGCGCGCGGCTGCATCCCGGGGCGGACCGGTTCACGGCAAGTATCGGCAAGAACGTCCCGTACCAAAGTGTCCCCACGCACAAAATCCCTCCTTCTTCCGCCCTTCCCCGGCGCCGGAGGATCATCCGTCGGCGTCTCCTCGCGCCCACCTTTGCTCCGCGAAATGCACCGCCGCCAGACTCAGGCAAAGCCACAGAAACCCCGCCAGAAAGCCGCCCATCACGTCCGTCATCCAGTGCACGCCGAGGTAGACGCGGCTCAACCCGATGAGCACGATCATCAGCCCGCCCAGCGTCGTTGCCAGGACGCGAACGAGCCGCGACCGCGATTCGGTCCAGGCCAGATAGATCAGCACGCCGTAAAAGACCGTCGCCATGAAGGCGTGACCGCTCGGGAAGCTGTACCCCGACGCCGGGACGAGCTTGTCCACCGGGCGCGGGCGGTGAAAGAGGAGCTTGAGCCCCGTGAAGACGAGCGGCCCGGTGGCCGTGGCGAAGAGCAGTCGGGCCACGGCCCACCGCTTCCTCCTGAGCCAGAGGATCACCGAGACAAGCACAACCAGCGCCGTCGTGCCCGGCACGCTCCCGACCTCGGTGATCCGAATGGCCCATGCCGTCAGGTCGGGCCGCACCTGACCCATCACGAAATGCCGGACCTGGAAGTCGAGGTAATAAACCCCCTCGTGGTCGGCGAGCGCATCGACGATGGCCAGAAATCCCCCGAGCGCGGCCACGGCGGCCACGACCGCCGCGACAAAGAAGAGGAACGGGCGACCGCCTCGCTCCCTCCATGCCTCCAAACGATCCCGAATGCGTTTCCCTGACTCAGACATGGGCGGCGAAGCGTGAATGGACCCTGCGCATCCGGGTCGTCTCGATGAAGTGAATGCCGGAAACATACGGGCGCGGTCGGTTGCCATGCCGGCATCCCGCACGAACAACCCGTGGAGATTTTTTCGGTCTTAGCTTCAATCCTTCTCCAGCTCCTCCGCTCTGTCCTCTTCCATGATCTCATTGTCAACCGCGTAGAGCTTGCACGGTGCTTCAAGCCCAAACCAGCCTGCTCGCTTCCGACACTCGTCCATGGCTTGCTGTACGGCGGCATCCGAACTTCTCGCCATGATTCGATAGGCGAAGGCAAAGCGACCGTCGGAAGCCCTGGCCACGGCGATGGCTTTCGGGGATTTGTAGGAGAGGTAGTCTCCGAGGATGGCCGGAAAATAGCGGTCAAAATCACCCGATTCCGTCTCATCCGGCGGTGTTACAATTTCCCGGGCCGGTGTGCATCCGGGGAAGCAGAAAGCCAGGACGAGGAGGGGTAGCAAGGCTCGAAAGAGAGCACCGACCTTAAAGATTAGCGTCTTCATAGCTCTTTCCTCTAGCGGATATTTTTGGACCATATAGACAGATGGCGGCTCAGCGGCGCTGAACAAGACCATAAGTATCCCGAAAAGCGCCCGCAAGGGTCTATGATGCGTTTCACGCAAGCTACGGACAAGCTAAGGGGGAGACATCGAGGGTTCCGTCGCGCCTCGCGTCCGAGTCGAGGTGTTTGTCAGAGCTCCTTTTCACGCCGGCCCCCTCTTTTTTCACCGCCGGCCGTCTCCGTCGCTCGCGCCTCAACCGTCTCTCAACCAGACCGTGGAAAACCCGGTGCGCTCCTTGCGCACACGACTTTTCCAAAAGAAGGAGCACGGGTTATAAACGGCCCGTACGCCTTCGCCCAAAAAGATTCAAAAGCTGGTCTCGACGCAACGTGATCGCGATCGCCAGACCAATCGTTGCGAAACGGGCAACATTGGCAAGCCAGCCGCCGAGCGCAGTGGTATCGACCTCAAACACCCCCCACCACCCGTTCATCAGCGCATGCATTGCCACAGGCGCCCACAGGCTATCCCAACGCAGCAGCAGCCAGCTGAACCAGACGGATCCTGCTGCGGTCAGGGCAATTATTCCGATGGCTCCTCCGAGACTACTCACCTGCGCGACATGTCCCCAGGAAAAGACGGCCGCCGGTAAAAGCGCTGACGGCCAGAAGCCCCAGTTTGCCAGACGATACAACAGCCAGAACCCGAAACCGCGATAAATGAGCTCTTCTTCAAATGGCCCAATGCCCGCGTAGAAGAACAACCGTAACGGGTCAAACACGGCGCTGAACGATCCGGTGGACGAGAAGAGGATCGGCATGGGTAGCGTTGCAATGATTGCCATGAGAACCGGACCGAGCACCGGCGCAACGACTCGCAGGGCGCGGAGAGCGTCGAGAGGACCCGTCCGGTACAGGGCCATGGTAGCCAAAAGGCAGAAAGCAGAATCAATTGCGATGCGCAACAGCCAGTGATTATACCCCTTCACGCCCGGAAAAAGCGCCGAAGTGATGCGCCCTCCTGCAAATACGACAACTCCGAACACGGCCGGAATCACAAGCGAATACCAAACCCGCCTGTATGCGCTCATTTCCTCAGTCATTCGATACACGGCCCCAGATGTTGTTGCTTCCCCGACCAGGGCGTTCACCTGATGCAACACAACAATCAGGATACGCCATTTTCTATTCCGGCGGTTCCTCTTCCTTCATCCTTCATGCGCCATCCACAACGTTCGATAACGGCCCCGGCATAACCGGCGCATCACCCGGCACGTCCTTTCAAAAAAGCACAGAGACACCGAGCACACAAGGAGCGAAAACGCCGACCAGCGGTGCGTCCGCGTTGATGCCGTGGTTATGTGCGTTTATTCAGATGCCTCAAAGACCAATGCTTTACTCCCTGTATCATAATAAAGGCGTAGCGTCTCGCCTTTCAACTCGTATTCAGTTGTATCCCTCAATGCACTGTAATACTCCGTATACCTTGATCCTTCAGGCTCACCCACCAAGGTTGTACCCATGCTGTCAATGACAATAATGTTGGGCGATACAAGTTTATATATACCACTATACTGATTGGCAGCCTTTGGCCCTCCAGCTTTCTGATAGCTTCTTCCCTTCACCCGGCCATCCTCTTCAAAGACCAGCAGGATCCCCACACTGCCGGCATCGGACGCCCCCTCTCCCACTTCCTCGAATGAGACCAAATCCCACTCCGTGCCCACTAAGGGCCTATCTCCCCTTGCCTTCGATGCCACTTCCTCAGAACCCACCAACTGACAAGATACCAGCCCCAGAACCAGGATTCCGAATCCGAGCTTCATGATCGTCTTCATGACCTTGACCTCCTTCCTTCAAAATGGAACGAACCACGCAAGCGGATACCCTCAAGCGCTCACTTGACCAGTGCCATCCGCTTCGTCGCAATGAAATCTCCTGCCTGCAACCGGTACAGATAGACGCCGCTCGGCAGACGGGTCCCATCGAAGGCGACCTCGTGGTTGCCTGCCGCTACGAAGCCCTCGACCAGGCGTACCACCTCCCGGCCTGTCACATCATAGACGACCAACAAAACTGGCTTCGCCTCAGGAAGTGCAAAGCGAATCGCCGTCTGCGGGTTGAACGGGTTCGGGTGGTTCTGCGCCAAGGCAACGACCGCCGGCAGCAGTTCCTCCTCCTCTGGGTCTCGTTTCATCAGAGGATCGCCCCAGACAGCGGCCCAGTTGGTGTAGGCGGATTCCACATCGTCGCTGCTTACGGCCCGCACCCGGTAGGAGAACTCGTCATAGGCCTCGCTCTGCGAGGTCATCGTGAGCGTGAAATCAGTGTAGGAGGTGCCGGTAGTGGTGCCTATCGTAGCGCCGTAGCTGAAGCAGTTTCGGTAGAAGCTGGGGCAGCGGTAGATTTCGTAGTGGGTGACGTTGGAACTGGGGCTGGCCGTCCAACTCAGAATGGGCGAGGCCTGGCTCTGGGCATTGGTGATGACGAGGTTGCTGGGAGGTTCGGGGGGAAGAATGCCATACTTCCCGTTGAGGGTTGTACTTCCTGTGCTGCTGGGATCGAGCCAGTCTTTCAAACGGGTCGAAGAACTGCTGCCATAATTCCAGGAGAGCGAAAACTTGCCGTACCAACCATGAGGGACATCACAATAGTTACTTCCATTGAAAGTTACTTCCATTGAAACTGGGATCTTGGTTACCATGCAACTGTCCAATAATTCTGCTGTTGTTGTCAAACAGTGGAGATCCAGATGATCCATGCTCGACGGTTCCACTATCAAAGTATACTTCCCAGTGAGAATCAGAAGGTGAAGTATAGCTAGAAGTCCAACGTGATGAAACTGGGGAATCATCGTCAATCGAAATTTTCTTGAGATCGCCTTGCGGGTGATGAATACCCACGGAGGAAGAAGCAACCGTAGTCGATCTAGACCACCCCGCATAATACGGATACGCATAGGGTGTCATGGTGCTCAACTCCATCAGAGCAAAGTCAGAGGCCGCGTTTCCAGCACGAAATGTTGCCCCAGAGATCGATTGCCACGTGTAAGGCTCGCTGCTTGGAGTGCATTGTGGGCTGTCATAATTGAATCGGAAGATCCATGTCTCCGCATCATCAATCTCGGCTTGGGAAAGAGACTGATTGCCATTAGTATCCGCACAATGAAACGCTGTCAGAAAGTAGGGCGTGTCATCTTGATCCGTATTGTTAACCAGCACACCGGAACACCACCGTGTTCCATCGCTCAGCAGGACCATCGCCACAGCATGCTTTTCATCTTGCCATGCTGACCCTTGCGAGCAATTTACGTTGATGTTGCACGAGGACGATTCTCCGAGACCATTGAGGCCCGCTTGATCATCCCGCCCGAAAATGTCTCGGTAGGCGTGGGCTACCTTCGATATGCGGAGCTTGCCCTTGCCCCGTACCCACGACGGCTCATAGTATTCCAGAATAATGACATCGCCTGGAATCGGAGAGGTCGAAAAGCGCCCGTATGGCTTATTATTCGCTGATGTGAACGCACCTAATACCGTGCTACGATCTTCACTGTAGATGTGAAACGTAGCCCCGTCGGGCATATAGAATTCCGCAAAGATCAAGGAAAGCGACAGCGCTCCGGGCGAGCTTATACGCAAGCGCCAGAGGCGATCCTTCGTCGGCAGTACCGTCCAGCTTCCCGCCTGGTCGAGACCAAGATCGAGTTCGAGCGCTTTGGCGAAGCGAGGCGGCCTGGGCCTGGCCTTCTGCCGCTCTAGATCATCTTCTGCCAGAAGGGCTGCGACATCGACAGGGGGCAGCGTGACGGTTGGAATCGGCGCTTCGATCTGATCGTTGAAGCTGAAGGGTCCCCCGTCCCAACTGATCTGGGCCTTGGCGGGGAATACAAGATACGTAGCCAGCAGAATAGCCGTCAGGATCGGTGTGGATTTAATGGGACTATCCTCGATGTGTTACCGTTGAAAAAGCTCCCGTGTATCTTGGAGCACCTAACGGCTGGCGCATAAGCGGCGCACCGCTGCGTGACTCATTGCCCCAATCTAGCGATGAACCAGGCACGGAGCAACTATCCTCGCTGAAACGCCGACCAGCGGTGCGTCCGCTTGATGCGCTTGTTAGGCCCTACCGGCACGGTACCCTACTGCAATAACACCATACGCCGCGTAGCCACAAATGAACCTGCCCTCAACCGATACAGGTACACGCCGCTGGGCAACCCCGACGCATCCCAGCGGACCCGGTGATGGCCTGCCGCAAAAGGTCCCTCAACCAATCTGTCAACCTCCCGACCCATTACATCGTAGACCACCAGCGAAACCGAGGCTGCCTCCGGCAAGGCAAACCGGAGTTCGGTCACCGGATTGAACGGGTTGGGATAATTCTGTTCCAGTGCATACGACCCAGGCAACACCTCCAACGGCGAGCCGATCGACGCCGTAACACTTTGGGAGGCTTCCGTTTCCGGTTTTCCGGACACCGGGCCCGAACCCGTGCCCACTGTGACCCACTTGTAGGCAATCACCGACGTGGGGGCCGCGTCCGTAACGGTCAGCTTGAGCTCCAGGGTGAAGTTGCCGCTGACGCTTTTGGAAAAGCTGGAGGAGGAGCCGCCGTAGTACCAGAGGTCACACTCCTCGGCCAGCGGGACAGGTCGGGCTCCCCCGCCGGGACAGACGAGCAGGTAGTCCCAGCGGTAGGTGTAGGGGGTCTGGCCGCCGGAGACGACCGCCGTCCAGGTCCCCATCTGCCCGATGCCCAGCGTCGAGGGGCCGCTGATGGAGGCGATAAGAGGTGGACAGGCCGTTCCGATGCCGTGCGCGGCGAACGCATTCTG
This sequence comes from Rhodocaloribacter sp., assembly GCF_056451265.1. Lineage (NCBI taxonomy): Bacteria > Pseudomonadati > Rhodothermota > Rhodothermia > Rhodothermales > Rhodothermaceae > Rhodocaloribacter > Rhodocaloribacter sp. Next base: position 33,339 of record NZ_JBWOPL010000122.1, read on the forward strand.
GATGGCACACACGTGTGCGCCGCCGTAGTAGGTGTTATCGGCCGTGATGATGTTGGTCCGGAAGGCGGAAAAGTCGTATGCATGTGGGGTGATCTGGAGCGCCTTGAAGGTGAGGTTGTTGCCGATGGTGGTGCCGACGGCCTGCCGCACGTCCCAGGCCGCCCCGCCGATGACCTGACCGTTCCAGTGATTGGTTTGCGTCTCGGTCCACTTAAGGGTATTGTTGTCGAGGTTCCGATTCACGCCTACGTCCTCACCGATGAGGGCATCGTTGTTCTTGGCGCCGGCGAAGTAGTCCGAGAACCCCTCATCCATCGCGCAGCTTTGGTGCACCGTGGTATTACAGTTGACGGTCGCGATGAAATCGTTTCCGTAGACGCTGTAGATGGCGTTGTGCGTGTACTCGTGGTAGACCACGTCGCTCGAACGTGCCCAATCCTCTCCCCCTTGCGTGCCAAAGAAAATCTCGGCGCCGTTGGCACAACCGTTTACCGGACTACCACACGGAGAACTGGGCTGGTCGATGTAGGCGTTCATCTGGTAGTCCATGCCGCTGTAGCTGAAGGGCGAGGCCTTGAAGAAATCGTGCATGGTGCCGGCGTGGTAGCGCACGTTGGGCGCATCATCCGCCGTCCAGCTGTAGTTGTATGTCGTGTTGCCCCCCACCCAGACCGTGGCCGTGTGCTCAATGGCGTTGTCGTTGGCGTCGTGCAACTCCACCCACTCGTTCTGCAGCGGCAGGTGGATCGTGTAGTAGCCGCTGGCCAGGTAGGACGTAGACCAGGAGCCGCTGCCGCTGGTGGTACCGAGGAAGACCCGCTGGCCGATCGTATTGTAGACCTCCACCTCCGTCGTCTTGAAGCCCGCCGATACCGGCGGGTCGGTGACGAGTTCCGGGTAGTACGAGCCGGTGACTGTGCCTGAGAGCGTGCCGCCCAGTGGCCCCGCAGACGCGGCGGCGCTACGCGACGTGGAATCAGTCGGCGGCGCGACGGTGACTACGGTGCCGCCGGGTTCCAGCCAATGGGCATGCCGCAGGTTGCTCCAGTCCCGCAAGACCGTTCCGTCTCTGGCATCGATGAAGTAGGTGACGTCCTTCAACGGGGTGAGCGAGAAAAGCCGGACGCGCCAGGCCAGGTGAAACGACGTGCTCTGAACTTCCTCAATCGGGAGGATCATGAGCGTGCCCTCGTCTTCGACGCGACGGGGCTCCACAGCGAAGGCCACGCGCGCCGCCGCCCGTGCCGCCTCTTTCGAAAGCGCAGGCGTCGTCGCTACGTCGAGATCCGGGTAGACGGTCGCTCCCAGCGCCACGACGTTACCCCTGGGATCGATCGTGTAGCCGATTTCGGTGCCGACGACCGGAATGCCGGCGACGACTTGGTCGAAGGCGACGAACCACGAAGTGCCATCGGTGTCGGCCTTTCGGAGCGTGGCCTGGTCCGGGGTGAGCTGGAGGATGCTGCCGAAGACCTCGAGGAGCTTTTCCAGGAGGAGGGGCTGGGTGCTCTCGGAGAGCGCACTGGCTCGCAGGCCGAGGTCGGCGACGTGAATGGCGGGGTCGTGGATCCAGCGGGCGGAACCGGTCTGGGGATGAAGCTCCACCCGGTGCGATAGACCTCGGTTGTCTTTCATCATCACCGGTTGATCCTGGGCAAAGCTCGAAGCGGCGAGCGCGATGGGCAGGACCAGGAACAGGGTCAAGGTTTTACGGGCGTGAACCCCCAATCGAGTTGGGGGCTGGCTCTGCGGTTTACTGGCGTGAACCTTCGGTTTCATGGGAACCTCGTGGTTTGAAGGTTGAGGAACCCGGAACCCTGCTCGTGCCGGTGCTTATCAGGCGAAGAAAGCCCTTGCAGGACGAGCAGTCCCGGAAATGGTGGCTCTTTGGCGGGAGCACGTTTTGGGAAGGCGAAGCCGCGAGGGCTTCTCTATTGGGGGCTATGGCACAGCGATCACCTCGTTTTCCAACTGGTGGGGTAACAGAACTTAAGCTCGCCCTGCGGACACGGCGTGATGTCGACCGCCCTACTGCCGTCGAGCGGCACGATCAGGATGCGTTCACTCCCCCCGCCGGGCGGATCCCCGGCCCGGACGAGCAGCCGTGTGCCGTCGGGTGACCAGGCCACCGGCCAGAGATATTTATGCTCGCTGTGGGTGAGTTGCCGACGGTTTGCGCCGTCGGCGTCCATCACGTGGATCTCCTCCTGCACGTCCCGGGCCACCACGCCATTTCCAAAATCCGTCTCTAGCTGTATCCGTACATTGAAAGCGATCTTGCTGCCGTCCGGGGAGTGGATGGGTACGGCAATAACGTCTCCTGCTTCACCCCAGGTCCACCGATAAGTGCCGTCGAGATCGAGCGCCACCAGCCTCCCGTTCTCGGCTAAGCGACCCAGGGAATCTCGGTAGGTATAATCGAAGATACTTCCGAGCAGATAGCCTTCCGGCGTCCAGTCCGTGATGTGTTCATCGACATTCGGCGTGTTCGTCACGCGCTGCTCGTTGGTACCGCCTACGTCCACCACGTAGATGTCCAGGATGCCCAGCGCCTCCGGAATCATGATGCGCCCGAAGGCAATGCGGCGCCCGTCCGGCGACCAGACCGGGCGCTCCCCGTTGGCCAGATGCACCCCTGGCATCTCGGTATGTGTCAGCCGGTAACGCCCCGTCCCGTCGGCGTTCACCACGTACAGCGCCGGGCCATAGCGCAGCGCTTCCTGCGGGCCTTCGAGCACGATCTTCGTCCCGTCCGGCGACCAGACCGCCCCTCCGATCTCGAAGGCGGGGTCGTCGGTGATCCGGCGCACGTCGGAGCCGTCGGGCTCCATGCTGTAGAGCTGGAACGTGCCGCTTTCGTTGGAGATGAACAGGATCGGCCCCGGCTCGGCTCGAAAGCCCTCCGGCTCGGGAGCGCCGGTGTCACAAGCGGATAACAACAAAAACAGAGAGAAAACCAGGAAGAGGTCCCATTTCATAATTTCCCTCACAATGCTGCACTTATCTATTGGGCCTAACAAAGCACTTATCTGAAAGGGGTGCCTTGATTGCGCCATCGCGTGTCGCTTCGGGCAGTCAAGCCAGCCCAGGGTCGTCTTGATCTTTTTTTG
>NZ_JBWOPL010000123.1:0-27320 GCF_056451265.1 Rhodocaloribacter sp.
TCGTCGCGTGGCGACGCTCTTCGACGGGACGATGGCGGCCAACGAGGCGCGGCGTTTCTCTTTCGACGGCGCCGGGCTGCCGAGCGGGCTCTATCTCTACCGGGCCGAGGGCGAAACCTTCTCCGCCACCCGGCAGGCGCTCCTCCTCAAGTGAGCCGCTCCCTCAAGTGAGCCGCTTCGGGGGCATGCGGCGCGAGCGGTCTATTCGAGCTTCAGATCGCCGTACGTGACCAGTTCGCCCAGGCCGTCGAAGACGAAGAGGCGATGGAGCCCGGTGACGCCGATGAGACCCGGAGCGAAACGGAAGTCGTGACCGCCCGTCTCGTTCGCATTCGTGAGGTCGTCGAGGAGGATGAGGCGGTTCGGGTCGCCGGGATCGCGGGTGCGGAGGACGAGACGGTTCGAGATGGCGTTAAACTCGAGCACGGTGAACGAGAGCGTGACCGGCTCGCCGGTGGTGGGGTTGGGATACGGCGGGCGAAACGAGATCTTTCCGGCAAAGAACGGCGCGGTCCGCCAGTCGTCCGGATCGTCTTCGAGGACGTTGCCGACGGCGTCGGTGCGCGCGAAGTTTTTCGGCGGCAGGTTGGCCATCTCGACGAACGTCTCCTGATCGCCGCGCTGGGTGTCGCAGCCCGCCATGAGGAGCAGCGCGAGGAGCATCGGCATCAGGAGCGTCCGGCGCGGGATCGAGGGCATCATCTCTGCGGTCTCCGCTTCGTTTCCGTTTCGTGATCGAGCCGGGAGAGAACCGTTTACGCCCGCCCGCGTTCCCCTGCCGGAGTCGACGCGGCGTCTGCTCGTCGCTCCGTCGTTTTGCCCGCCCAGCCCCCTCGAACGCCATGCCCGCCGTCTTCGCCGACCGACTGAACGTCTCGCTCGACGGGAAGGCGATCCTCCGCGACCTCGGCTTCACCGTCGAGGCGGGCACGTGGGTGGGGTTGCTCGGCCCGAACGGCTCCGGCAAGACGACCCTCCTCCGCACCCTCGGCGGACTGCTGCCGTACACCGGCACGCTCACCCTCTTCGACCGACCCGTGCACGCGTGGAAGCCGCGCGCGCTGGCCCGGCGGCTCGCCTTCGTGCGGCAGGCAACCACGCTCTCCTTCGATTTCACCGTGGAGGAACTCGTGCTCCTCGGGCGCGCCCCGCACAAGGGATGGCTCGACGTCGAAACCCGCGCCGACCGGGAGCGGGTGCGGGCGGCGCTGGCACAGGTGGACCTCGCCGGCTTCGAATCGCGCTCGATGCTCTCGCTCAGCGGCGGCGAGCAACAGCGCGTCCTGCTCGCACAGGCGCTCGTGCAAGAAGCCGAAATCCTCCTCCTCGATGAGCCGACGGCCCACCTCGACGTGCACCACCAGTTCGAATTCATCGATCACGTGCACGGCCTCGTGAAGGCCGGGCGCACCGTCATCGCCGCTTTCCACGACCTCGAGCTGGCCGCCCGCTTTGCCGATCAGGTGCTCGTGCTCGACCGGGGACGCCTCGCCGCCGCCGGGCCGCCGCGCGACGTGCTCACCGAAACCCTCCTCGCTTCGGTCTTCCGCATGAAAGCCCGCCTCGAACCCTCCGACGGCGACATCCTCCGCATCCACTACCTCGCCCCCCTCGGAAACGGAACGAACGGAAGAGAGTAGGCCGGATGCACCGATTGCCCTTGCTTTCCGCCTTGCCCCCGACTGCTCCATGAAGATCTACACCCGCACCGGCGACGCCGGCGACACCGCCCTCTTCGGCGGCGACCGCGTCTCGAAAAGTCACCCCCGCATCGAAGCGTATGGGACGGTAGACGAGACGAACACGTTCATCGGGCTGGCGCGGGCGCACTTCTCCGGAGCGCCCGGTCACGCCGTGCTCGACCCGATCCTCGCCCGCCTTCAGGCCGAGCTTTTCACCCTCGGCGCCGACCTGGCCACACCCGCCGACGCCCGCGCCTCGGCGCCGCGCGTCACCGAGGCGCACGCGCAGGCGCTCGAAGCCGACATCGACCGCCTCGAAGCCGACCTCCCGCCCCTCAAGTGCTTCATCCTCCCCGGCGGGACGGCGACGGCGGCAACGCTGCACACGGCCCGGACCGTCTGCCGCCGCGCCGAACGCCGGACGGTCGAGCTCGCCGCCGCCGAGCCGACCAATGCGCACGCCGTCATCTATCTCAACCGTCTCTCGGACTTCCTCTTCGTCGCCGCGCGATGGGTGAACCGGAAAGCCGGCGTCGAGGAGATGCGCTGGTCGCCGGAGGTCTGAGCGCGGCCCGTCCGAGCGCATCCCTCTCTCCATCCGTCACAATCCCTGCGATGTCGTCCACCCGGCCTACCGAACCGACCCTTTCCGCCCGGAAGCGAAGGCTTTTCACCCTCGCGACGGGCCTGTTGCCCCTCGTCTTCTTCGCGGCGCTCGAAGGCGTGCTCCGGCTCTCCGGCTACGGCGAGACGTATCCACTGTTCGTCCCCGTGCCCGGCTTCTCCGACTATTACCACCAAAACCGTGACGTGGCGCGGCGATACTTCACCCGGCAGGCGCGCGTCCCGACGAGCCTGAACGACGCTTTCGCCGCCGAGAAAGACTCCACGACGTTCCGCATCTTCGTACAGGGCGGCTCGAGCGCCGCCGGCTATCCCTATTATTACGGGGGAAGCTTCTCGCGCATGCTCGAACAGCGCCTGCAGCAGACCTTCCCCGACCGCACCATCGAGGTGGTCAATACGGCGATGGCGGCGGTGAACTCGTACACGATGCTCGATTTTGTGGACGAGATCCTGGCGCAGCAGCCGGACGCCGTGCTCATCTATGCCGGACACAACGAGTATTACGGCGCGCTCGGCGTCGCCTCGGCGGAGTCGCTCGGGCAGCACCGCTGGATGGTCAACGCCTATCTTCGCCTGCGGAACCTCCGCATCGTGCAAGGGTTGCGGGCGCTTCTGGAGCACGGGGCGGCGCTCTTTGCCGGAAACGACGGGCGCGAGCGGCCGACCGCCACGCTCATGGAGCGCATGGTCGGCGAGCAGTCGATCCCCTATCATTCTCCGACGTATGAGCGCGGGCTCGCGCAGTTTCGGGGCAACCTCCGGGACCTCCTCGCCAGGTACCGCGCCCATGGCATCCCCGTCTTCATCGGCACGGTGGCGAGCAATGAGCGGACGCATGCGCCCTTCCTCAGCGGACTTGCGCCGGAGACGGACAAGGTGACCTGGCACGCGCTCTTTCGCGAGGCCACCCAGGCCATGAAGGTAGGCGAGACGACCACGGCCCTCGCCGTCTTCGACGAACTCATCCGGCGCGACAGCCTCTCCGCCGACGCTTTCTTCAGCCGGGCGCGCATGCTCGACGCCGCCGGACGCTTCCCCGAGGCCCGCATCGATTACCTCGCCGCCAAAGACCGGGATCAGCTTCGCTTCCGCGCGCCGGAGGCCGTCAACCGCATCATCCGGGAGGAGGCCGAACGTGCGGGCGCGACGGTCGTCGAGACGCAGGCCGCGCTCGTGCACGTCGCCCGCGACGGCATCATCGGCTCCGATCTCATGCTCGAGCACCTCCACCCGAACGTGGACGGCTACTTCACGATCTCGGACGCCTTCTACCGCGCGCTCCACGACGCCCGCCTCATCGGCCCGTGGCGGCGTTTCATCCCCGCGAAAGAGGCGCGCCCGGAAGTGCTCCTCACGCCCGTCGATTCGCTCTATGGCGTGTATCGCGTGCGACAGCTCATGGGAAGCTGGCCCTTCCGCCCGCCCGGCGTCGTCGATCATTCGATGGACACCGTGCGCGCCGCAACGCCCGTGGAAGAACTCGCGCTGGCCCTTTTCCGGCGCGAGAAGAACTGGCTCGAAGTCACGACGCGCCTCCGGGACTTCTATGCCGAACGGGGCGATTTCCACCAGGCACTCCGCGCGGCGCTCGCGCTCATTCAGCAGTATCCGTACCTCGCCGAGCCGTACGCCGCCGCCGCCGACCTCCTCGTGCGCCAGCGACGGTATGACGAGGCGCTCGCGTATTTCGAAGCCGCCAACGACCGGCAGGAGTCGGCCGGCGTGCATTACATGATCGGCACGCTTCGCCTGGCGAAAGGCGAAGCCGGTCCGGCGCTCGAACACCTCGAACGCGCCCGGGCGCTCTCCCCCGACGACCCCCGCACGCTCTTTCAACTCGCGCGCGCCTATGTCGCCGTGAACCAATCGCCGAAGGCCCGGCAGACGCTCGAACACCTCCTCTCCGTCGATCCGGACTTCCCCCCTGCCCGCGCCCTTCTCGACCGCCTGCCGCCCGGCCCGTGACGCGCGTGCGGGCAGGGGGGAAACGCCCCTCCGGACGCTCCGCGTCCCGAACGCTTGAAGAGGACGACGCGATACGAACATCCGGGCGAACCACGCACGCCGATCCACCCGTTCGAAAACCGCATTTGCCCGCCCTTCTCTTTCCATCTTTCCCCTTTTCGCCTATTTTGTGGCGGATGCCCGCCAACGCTTCGAGGCCCGGACATGACGGAACGAACCCCTTTTTTCTTCGAACGATGGATGGGCCGAGCGCTCGGACTGGCGCTCGGTGCGGCGGCCCTTGCCGCGACGGCGCAACCCCTCGCCTTCACCGACGCCACCGAGGCGGCGGGCCTCGCAGGCCTCGACGGCTATGGCGTGGCCGTCACCGACTATGACGGCGACGGGTGGGACGACGTCTTCGTGACCACCGTGCGCGGGGCCTCCCGGCTCCTCCGGAACAACGGCGACGGCACGTTCACCGACGCGGCCGCCGAGGCGGGAGTGGCCGTGAGCGGGCAACACCTCGTAGCCCTCTGGGGCGACCTCGACAACGACGGCCTCCCCGACCTCTTCCTCGGGCGAAAGACCGACGGAGCAAACAAACTCTTCCGCAATCGCGGCGACGGCACGTTCGAAGACGTCACCGCCGACGCGGGCCTCGATCCCACGGCCGACGTCGGAGCCGCCGCCTTTGGCGACTATGACGGCGACGGGCGCCTCGACCTCTTCCTCGCCGTCGACCGCGCCCCCGACCTCCTGTATCACAACCTCACCGGGGACGCCGCGATCCGCTTCGAGGACCTCTCGGGACGCGCGGGCATCGGCGGGCCGCCCACGGCGGTGGCCATGCAGGCGACGTGGATCGACTTCAACCACGACGGGCGGCTCGACCTCTTCGGCGTCCACGACGGATCGACCGAGAGCCGACTCTACCGGAACGACGGCTACCTCCCGCTGCTCGAAGTGGCCCACGACGCCGGCATCGCCGACGTGGGCGCGGGCAACAGCATGGGCATCGCCTGGGGCGACTTCGACGGCGACGCATGGGAGGACGCCTACGTGACCCGCATCGGGCAGGCCGGCCTCTATCGAAACAACGGAGACGGCACGTTCACCGACGTGGCCGTCGAACGCGGCGCCCATCGCAACGGCATGTCCTGGGGCGTCGTCTTCGCCGACTTCGACAACGACGCCGACGACGACCTCTTCGTCGTGAACACGTCCGGATACGACGGCTCGAAGAGCTTCCTCTACCGAAACGACGGCGGAGTCTTCACGGACGTCGCCGCCGATGCGGGCGCGGCCCTCTCGATGGAAGCGCACGGCCTCGCCACGGGAGACTTCGACCGCGACGGGCGGCCCGACCTCGTCGTCGGCGCGACGAGCGGGGTGAAGCTGCTCATGAATACGACGCCGAGCGCGCGTCACTGGGCCGCGATCCGCCTCGAAGGGCGTGTGGTGAACCGAATGGCGCTCGGCGTCCGCGTCGAGGTCGTCGCCGGGGGCCGGACGCTCGTGCGCACCGTCAGCGGCGGCGACAGCTTTTGCTCGCAGTCGAGCCCCGTGCTCCACCTCGGCCTCGGCGACGCCGCGCGCATCGACACGCTCCGCATCCACTGGCGCGCCGGAGAGACGGAAGAGCACTTCGACCTCGCCGCCGACACGGACTACACCTTCACCGAAGCCGCCGTGGCGACGGCCGTCGAAGACGAGGCGCTCCCCGACGGCTTCCTCCTCGCGCAGAACTACCCCAATCCCTTCCATCCGCGCACGACGATCCCCTTCGCGCTCCCCCGCGCCGCGCACGTCACGCTCACCGTGTTCGACCTGCTCGGACGTCCCGTGGCGACGCTCGTGGACGGCCGGCGCGCAGCCGGCGCACACCGGATCGCGTTCGACGCCTCCGGGCTGCCGGGCGGCGTCTATCTCTATCGCCTCCGCGCCGGGACGTTCACCCGGACGCGCGCGCTCGTCCTCCTCGAATAGCCCCGGCCACGCTGTGTTTTTTCCTCCGGATTCGCTACTTTGAGCGTGCCTCGTCCGTTCCCGTCACCGAACGGGCAGCCGGCCCTTGTGGATGTAGTTTTCGAGCCGCAAAGATCGGGTTTGTCTCCGTTATATTCTGTGTAGTGGTCGGCCTTCGCCGAAGTGCGGTCTCCCCGGCTTCATGGATGTTTGCTCCCCTGAAGAACGTCCTTTCGCGCTCCGCCCCGGCCCATCGACGAGCGCATACGTATGTTTTTACTAATCATATCCCCCTTTTACCCATGCTTCCATTTTTACACACCTTCCTTTGCCGACGCGCGCTTCTCGTCGGGCTCCTGGTCCTCCTCGTCGGCCTGACGGACGTTCGGGCGCAAGATGCCTCGTGGCGACAGAAAGTGGATCCGACCCTGCTTCAGTCCGCCGGGAAGACCGACGGAGCCGAGTTTATCGTTCGCCTCGCCGAACAGGCCGACCTTAGCGAAGCCCGATATTTGCGTACGAAAGACGAGAAAGCCTGGTTTGTTTATGAGCGGTTGACGGAGGTGGCGCGCCGGACGCAGCCCGCCGTCACGGCCGAGTTGGACGCTTTCGGGGCTTCGTACCGTCCGTTCTGGATCACGAACGCCATTGCCGTCAAGGGCACGCGGCAGACGGTCGAGGCGATGGCGCGGCGCTCGGACGTGGCGTACGTCTATCACGACGACCGGCTTTCGGCGCCCTCGCCCCTGCCGGCGCCGTATGCCGAGCATGCGAAGACGAACGCCATCGAGGACAACGTGATTCAGATCGGCGCGCCGGACGTCTGGGCGCTCGGCATCACCGGAGAGGGCGCCGTCGTGGGCGGGCAGGACACCGGCTACATGTGGGAGCACGCGGCGCTCATCAACAAGTACCGCGGATGGGACGGCGCAACCGCCGACCACAACTACAACTGGCATGACGCCATCCACAGCCTCATCGGGGGCGGCTCCAATCCGTGCGGCCTCGACTCGCCCGTGCCGTGCGACGACAACGGCCACGGCACACACACCATGGGCACCATGATCGGCGACGACGGCGGCTCGAACCAGATCGGTGTGGCTCCCGGCGCGAAGTGGATGGCCTGCCGAAACATGGAGCGCGGCAACGGCACGCTGAGCACGTACATCGAGTGTTTCGAGTGGTTCACCGCCCCGACCGACCTCGGCGGCGGCAACCCCGACCCCACGATGTCTCCTCACGTCATCAACAACTCGTGGAGTTGCCCCACCTCCGAAGGCTGCAACACGACGAACTTCATCGACATGGAGACGGCCCTTAACGCGCTTCGCGCCGCGGGCACGGTCGTCGTCGTCTCGGCGGGGAACAGCGGCCCCTCGTGCAACACGGTCAACACGCCGGCGGCCATCTTCGAGGGCTCGCTGACGGTCGGCTCGGTCAACGGCTCCGACGTGGTCTCCTCCTTCAGCAGCCGGGGCTCGGTCACGGTGGACGGGAGCGGGCGGCTCAAGCCGAACGTGTCCGCGCCGGGTGAGAGCGTCCGTTCGAGCTATCTCGGCGGCGGCTACCTCTCGCTCAGCGGCACGAGCATGGCCGGCCCCCATGTGGCGGCCACCGTGGCGCTCATGATCTCGGCCAACCCCGACCTCGCCGGGGACGTCGACGCCATCGAAGACATCATCGAGTCGACGGCCATTCCGCGCACCACCTCGGAGTCTTGCGGCGGCATCCCCGGCAGCCAGATTCCGAACAACACGTACGGCTTCGGACGCATCGACGCGCTCGCCGCCGTGCTGGCGGCCACCGGCGGAGGCGGCGGCGACGTGACCGTCACGGTGACGCCCCTCAACCCGCCCATCGTCATCGGCGCGGGCGGCGGCAGCTTCCAGTACGACCTCGACATCGTCAACGGCGGCGCGACCTCCGTCACGCTCGATATCTGGATCACCATCGACGGCAACGGCATCTCGCGCACCCTCGGCCCGGTGACGAAGACCATCGCCGCGGGCGGGAGCCTCAGCCGCACCTTCACGCAGACCGTCCCGGCCGGCGCGCCCGCGGGCACGTACACGCAGACGGCCAGCATCGGCTCCTTCCCCATCGCCGACGCCTCGGACAGCTTCACGTGGGAGAAATCCGCCGCCAAGGGCGACGGTGCGGGCGCCGGTGAATGGGCCTCCGACTTCGACCGCATGATGGCCGAATCCGCCGGTGAGACGCCCGACGCGTTCACGCTCGACCAGAACTATCCCAACCCGTTCAACCCGACGACGCTCATCTCGTACACCCTCCCCGAGGCCGGTCACGTGACGCTCAAGGTGTACGACCTCCTCGGCCGGGAAGTGCGCACCCTCGTCGACGGCTTCCAGGCCGAAGGCGTCAGGACCGTCGCGTGGGATGCGACGGGCAACGCGGGCGAACGGCTGCCGAGCGGCACGTACCTTTATCGCATCGACGCCGGTCGTTTCTCGGCGACCCGCCAGATGACGCTCATCAAATAAGCGCCCCCGCTTTCACCCCCGGCACGAGCGCCGCGCGATCCGTCGTGCCGGCGCTCGTGCTTTTTGCGCCGGCGGCGCGCCATTGGCTCACTGCGTTCGCCGACAGGATCCCCCATACCCCCACGCCCACACAATCCGCCGTCAGGGCGCTCGCCGTCCGGCCCGCTTCACGGAGAGGCTGCCCGGACAGGAGCGACCGGCCGGTCGCCCCTGCGCCTCCCCGGGACGTTGGAGACGCCCCCCTTCTCGTGAAAAAGGCGTCAGGCCGCCGATCGGGGGAATCATTGCCGCGCCGGTTCGTTTACACGAGAGTCGTCATTGTTCCTATTCCAGTGATCCCCATGCGAAACCTCACGTTCGTCCTCACGTTTGCCGCCGTGCTCTCACTTAGCCTCTCATGTCAGGCCAAGGACACCCCCGAAGCGGACTCCTCCGGCATCGAAGGACAGGTGCTGCGCACCAACGTCAAGCCCGGCCCGGTCCGGCAGGGGGAGCCCACCGAGGTCCCCTTCTCCGCCACGTTCCGCGTCCTCGACGCCGACGGGAAAGAGGTGCTCACCTTCACGACCGACGAAGACGGGCGTTTCAAGGTCACGCTCCCCCCGGGCGAATACACCATCGTCCCTGCCGAGGACACGCCCATCCTTCGCCCGAGCACCCAGCAAAAGACCGTCACGGTGCCGAAAGACGCCTTCACCGAACTCCGGCTCGTCTTCGACACGGGGATGCGGTAGGCGTACGGACCGGAAGCCTCGCTCACTTGACCCGGAGCGCCATCTTCTGATCGATGAAGTCGCCGGCGTGGAGGCGGTAAAGATAGACTCCGCTCGCCTGACGCGCTTCCCAGACGACCTCGTAATACCCCGGCGGCTGCTCCTCTTTCACCAGCGTGGTCACCCGGCGCCCGAGCAGGTCGAACACCTCCAGTGTCACCTTCGCGGGGCGGGGGAGGCTATACCGGATCGTCGTCGTCCGTGAGAAGGGGTTGGGGTAATTCTGTTCGAGCGAGAACTGATCCGGAACGAGTCCGTCGCCCGGCGCGACGCCGGTCGGGTCGCCGCCGGGAAGGAACGTGAGCAGGCCCCAGTATTGAGGATCGAACTCGGCTTCGCTCGGCAGATCGGAGACGATGACATTCGTCTTGTTATTCCAGTAGATCCGCCGCCGGGTCTCCACGCCGTCGCCGATGAGCACGCCCACGTCGCCGAGGATGGAGAGGCCGCTATCCGGCGTCAGGCCGAGGAGTGCGAGAGGCACCGCCACCTCGAAATCACCGTCCGCCTGCCCGAACGAGATCGACTCGGTGACGTCCGCCACGTACTCGAGTGTGAGCGTTCCGATGGGCGAGGTGTACGTCTGCCCCTCGTCGTCGGAGGCGTCGGGCCGAACGGCCTCGAAGAGCGTGGCGCGGAGCGGGCCGCCCGTCGGGTCGGCGCCTTCGCGCGTGATGAAGAGGCGAAAATCGCCCTCGACGGGTTCGGTGCGCGCTTCATCCGCCCCCGGCGCGCCGATCCAGAGGTCAAGGCCGCCGCCGGTGGCGAAGTTTGTCTCGAACCCTTCCGCGCCGGAATTATTGAGCAGGTCGGGCATGTCGGTTCGGTAGGCGGCGTAGAGCGAGTCGTCGTCGACGGCGAGGGCGGCTTCGATGCCGAGCGCCGCGTCGAGGGAGAGCCACTCGGCATTGTCCCACTCGACGATCGCCCCGTCGGCGGTGGGAGCCATCGAGCGAATGTGGACGGTTCCCTCCTTCCGCTCCTGCAGGCTCAGCCCGTCGACCCTCGTGGGGGCCTTCCCGGAGAGCATGTCACTCGTGACGGTGATCTCGCCGAAGTCGAGGCGGCGGGCCGTATCGAGGCCGTCGAGATAAAGGAGGGAGGTGTGTTCTTTCCCGGCGGCGTAATAGAACTCGCCCGAGTCCAACCCGTTGAGTGTGGGCCAGAAATGCTCCCAGTTCGGGCTCACGCCCTCGATGACGTCGCCGCGCTGGATGACTCCGGCGGCGAAGCGCCAGAGCGGATGCGTGCGGCTGTCTTCGAGCAGTTCCGTCACGAAATAGCCGTCCCACGTGAAGACGTACGCCTGCCCGAAATCCGAGTTGATGCCGAAGATGGGTCCGGTCTCGCCCGCGCCCGGGGCCCGGATGTCGCCGAGGGGGCGCGCCGTGGCGATGACCTGACCGGGATACTGCTCCACGGGCACCGGTGCGCCGCCCACGTTTCGGTTCGGCCACTGTGAATGGTACTGTGCGACGAGTTTGCCGTGGTTCAGAAACGTGAGCGGGCCGAGGAAGCTGATGAAGAGGCTGTCGTTGGAGAGATGATAGCTGTCCTTGTCCTCGCCGTAGAGGTCGGGCGCCGCCGTGGTCCATGCGTTCATGTCATAGCGCGGGATGCCGTTGGCCTGAATATCCGGGGCGGGCAGTTTATAGCCCCATATGCTCGTGATCGAGAGGTCCGGTTCGACGAAGCAGGTCCCCTGAAAACGGCTTTGCCGGGCATACTGCACTTCGGAGGGCTGCACGAAGCCGTCGCGGTCGAGGTCGCTCCATACGAAGAAAACCTTGCGCCCGTTGCTGTCGAAGGCCTGCCAGTCGCCGAGGTCTTTGATGACGTCCCACTCGCTGACGATGCCGGCCGAAGCCGCCGGCCACAGGCGTTCGTCCTCATAGAGCCATATCGAACACACGCCGTTGCCGTTGGGCTCCTCCTGATTGTTGTTGGCCATATACTGCCGGCCGCCCACGTATCGCACGAACTCCGGCCCGCGAAAGCGCAGCGTGTCGCCGGTCGGGAAGTGCTCGGCGTCCAGAAGGATGCGCCTGACGTCGTACGTGCCGGCGTCCCAGTCGAGGGCGAACTCATAGGTTCGCTTGATGTGCTCCTTGCCGCTTTGCGCGTAATAGAAGCGGGTGGAGTCCATCGGATCGAGCATGCCGCCGCCGCCGTACTTCGGCGGGCCGTACCAGACCCGGTCGAGCGCGCCCGAGGCGGCGTCCCACCGCGAGATCCGCTTCGGGGCGCGATGCCGCTCGGCCACCCAGAGCATCCCCCGGCTGTCCACCGTGATGCCGCGCGGATAGCCCATGCGCCGCTCATCGTACGGCCCGATTTGCGGTCCGCCCGCCTCGCCGATGGTCCGGAGCAGCTTGCCCGTGAGGTCGAACACCTTCACCTGATGGCTCTCCCCCCAATCCGACACATACACCTCCTCCCCGCTGACGAAGACGTTCTGCGGGTCCACCAGTCCGTCGCTGATGATGAGCGTCTCCTTCGTGAGCGTGCCCGTGGCAAAGTCGGCGTCGAAACGCTTGACCTGCGTGCCGGTGACGACGAACAACTGCTCATCCTCCGTGACGAAGAGGCCGCGGGGGCTGTCGAAGTCGAGTTCGGCGACGACCGTCCGGCGGGCTTCGTCGAGGAAGACGACGCGGTTCATGAGGTGCAGCGAGACGGCGGCGACGCCGTTATAGACGGCCAGCCCCTTGAGTTGCTCGTCGTCCGCTGAGTCGACCGTATAGATCATCGGGTTGGAAGGCGTGCCGCCGCCGCGCAGATACCGGTGCAGGCGCAGCCGCGTCGGCGAGCCGAGCACGACGCCGATGTACGCGGCGATGGTCTCGTTCCGGTTCGGCCCCATGTCGCGGGCGACGTTGTGCCCGGAAAAGAAGCCGCCGGGCAGGCTTTGCTTGCCGAAGAGCTTCCGCCCGTCCTCGTCGAGGAGCATGATGCCGTGCCCCGCCTCGCCCGTCTTCGCCGTATACAGGATCGAGGGTCCGTCCGTCTGATCGACGAAGCCCGGCGGCAGCCACACCACGTCCCACGCGCTCTGCTGATCGGAGAACCACGCGCCGGTGTTGTCGAACGTGTGCCATGGCGGCGTGCCCGGACTCTGCACGCTGAACTCGTACCGAAGCTTGATGCCCTCGTGAAAAAGCGCCTTCACCCGGTAGGTCCCCGGCGCGACGAGGCTCCGCTCGATGTCGTAGTTGCCGTCGGGTCGATTGCGGTTGACGGGGATGCCGAAGTCGTACCCGTCCCAGAAGATCGTCTGGGGACCGGCGGGGAAAAACGTCTCCTGAATGAGATTGCGCACCCGATTTCCCGCCTCATCCTCGATGACCACGGTTACGTAGCCGTCGGTTTCCAGGTTGAAGGGAACGGGGATATCCTGCGCGGACGACGGCATCACTCCGAGAAGCCCCGTCACTCCGAGCAGGAGACACCGGAAGAAACGCATAGGTACGGTGGATTGATGATCCGGCGCCATCCTCAGCTGCGACGTCACGGAACGCCTTCTCGCCTTCCTCCGCCGCCTCGACCGGAAAAAAGTCAAAGATAAAATACGCGACCTTTCGAAATGTCACGGAATTGCGAGCACCCCCCATCGACATGCGGACAGGTTTGGCCCGGCTCTTACGGACGCAGCGCAGCGTTTGCGCAATAACCTTTCGCGCCTTCGCAACCTTCCTTCCCCGCTTCGACAGCCGCGCACAGGTCGGCCAGAAACGCTTCTTCCGCCGCGAGGGCCGGGGCCTCTCCACTCGCACAGCCGTCGACGAGGTGGGCCGTCTCATGCACGATGGTCGTGGCAATCTCCACCGCCGGAAGGGGGGGGAAGATGAACCCCTGACGCTCGCCGGTCGTCGACACGAGGATGTTGTCCTCACCGCAAAACGCCCGCCCGAGGATCTTCGTGTTCTTCTTCTCGGCGGGAATGACGGCGACGTACTCCACGGCGCAAACGTTTTGTTCGACGAAGCCGAGCCAGCCCGCGCACACCAGCAAGGCCTCGTGCTCCGCCTGAAGATTGTTCGCTCCCCGGCACACCTGTTCTCCGGAGGGCGTCAGGTCGCACGAGACCAAACCGAGCAGCCCGACGAATGCCGCCCACAGAAAACGGCGCGTCCATTTATTTCGTGGATCAAGCGGCATGCGCGCAAACGTACGGAATGAAAAGCATCGGAGCGCAGGCAAAAAACAAGCCGCGTCCGGCGAACGTCGAGATCATACGCCGCAGACGTCTCCCAGGTTGTCGCCTCCACGAACGAACGCGCCACAGGCGATAGCGACGCCGGCACGGTGAGCCGCACGAACCTTCCCTCCCACCCGGCGTTCATGCTTCGGCGCAGATGAAGAGGAGCCAACGACGTTATGATCGATCTGGAAAAGCTAAAAAACATCAAGGAACGGTTCGAGGAAGTGACCGAGCTCATGTCCCGTCCGGAGGTGGCCACCGACCGGGCGCGGATGGCCGAACTCGGGCGCGAGCACGCCGCGCTGAAAGCGGTGGTGCGCGCTATCGACCGCTTTCAGAAGCTGCTGGCCGAACGCGAGGATTTGCGGGAGATGGCGACGGCGGAGGATGATCCGGAGTTGGCCGAGATGGCGCAGGCGGAGCTGGAGGAAATCGAGAAGAAACTGCCTGCCGTGGAAGAGGAACTGCGCTTTTTGCTGATTCCGAAAGATCCCGAGGACTCGAAGGACGCCATCGTCGAGATCCGCGCCGGCACCGGCGGCGACGAGGCGAGCCTCTTCGCCGGCGATCTCTTCCGGATGTACGCCCGTTTCGCCGAGAAGCACGGGTGGAAGCTGGAAGTGCTCGAAAGCTCGCAGGGAACCGTGGGCGGGTTCAAGGAGATCATCTTCAGCCTCAAGGGGCCGGACGCCTTTGGCACGATGAAGTACGAGAGCGGCGTGCATCGGGTGCAGCGGGTGCCCGTCACCGAATCGAGCGGGCGCATCCACACCTCGGCGGCTACGGTCGCCGTGCTGCCCGAGGCCGAGGCCGTAGATGTGTCGATCCGTCCGAACGAGCTGAAGATCGACGTGTACCGTTCGAGCGGGCCGGGCGGGCAGAGCGTCAACACGACCGACTCGGCGGTCCGGATCACCCATCTCCCGACCGGGCTGGTGGTGACGTGCCAGGACGAGAAGAGCCAGCACAAGAACAAGGAGAAAGCGCTCCGGGTGCTCCGCGCGCGGCTCTACGAGCTCGAACGCGAGAAGCGGGAGGCCGAGCGCAGCAAAGCCCGGCGCTCGATGGTCTCCACGGGCGACCGCTCGGCCAAGATCCGCACGTACAACTGGCCGCAGGGGCGCGTCACCGACCACCGCCTCGAAGGCGAGCACAAGAACTACCCGCTCGAAAAAGTCATCGCCGGCGACCTCGACGACGTCATTCGCGCGCTCCGCACCGCAGACAACGCCGAGCGGATGGCCCGACTCTGACCGCCCGGACCCGCTTCGTGGATATCTCGCGAAGCGGGAGAAAATCTTGATTTCCAGGCGTAGGACGGGCTATCTTTTGAATCTTTGCAATCCCTGCTCTTGCCCGAAAGAGGCAAGGGTGTACGTTTCACCAACCATGGGGAAGGCACATGGCCGATCCAAAAAACACGTACGAATTCACCTACATCCTCAACGGCGCGCTCAGCGACGATCAGATCAAACAGCTGGTCAAGCGGATCCGTAAGTACATCGAAGAGCACGGCGGTGAGATTCTTGAAGTGGACGAGTGGGGCACGCGCCGGCTTGCCTATCCGATCAACAAGAAGCGCAACGGCTACTACGTCAACCTGTACTTCCGCGCGCCGGGAGAACTGATCGGGCGTCTCGAGCGCGTCCTCGAGATCGAAGACAACGTGCTGCGCTACCTGACGCTTCGCATGGACGCCAAGATGCTGCGTCATTACGAAGGGCGGACCAGGGCAGCCGCCACCGAGGGCTGAGCCCCATCCTTTCGTTTCTTCAAGCAATCATCCGGTAGGTAATAGACGATGGCAGACAAGAAAAAACGCGACGCCGAACCGGCGTACGTCGATTACAAAGACGTCGAACTGCTCAAGCGGTATCTCAACGAGCAGGGGAAGATCCTGCCCCGGCGCATCACCGGCGTCTCGGCCAAGTTTCAGCGGCAACTCACGCGCGCCGTCAAGCGCGCGCGGCACCTGGCGCTGATTCCGTTCGTGGCCGACGCCGTCAAGTGACCCGCGCCCGTCGCGGATCGCAAGGCTCACAGGAGGGTTCACGTCGAGGCGCGTTCGCATGCGGCGAGCGACGCCTCCTCAGCGAAGAAAGTCATGAAAGTCATTCTGCTCAAAGAAGTTGAAAACCTCGGCGCCGAGGGCGAGATCGTGTCCGTGAAGGACGGCTACGGTCGCAATTACCTGATTCCGAAGCGTCTGGCGCGCCTGGCCACGCCGAACGTGGTGAAGGCGTGGAAAGAGGAACGCCGGCAGGCCTCGCGCAAGCTGACGAAACTGAAAGAGGACGCCGAAAACCTCGCCCGCGAACTGGCGGAGATGGAGGTCGTCATCCCGGCCAAGGTCGGCGAAGAGAACCGGATCTTCGGCTCCGTCACGGCGCACCAGGTCGTCGCCGCCCTCGAAAAGCAGGGCGTTCAGGTGGATCGCCGCAAGGTCTCGCTCGACGAGGACATCCGCCTCATCGGCGTCTATACGGCGACGGTAAAGCTGCACCCGGAGGTGACGGCGCAAGTGAAAGTGCGCGTCGTGCCCGAGTCCTCCGAAGCGGAGGCCTGATCGGTCCTCTTCCGGCAAACTTTTTGACGGAGCGCTCGTTTTCCCCGGAAGACGGGCGCTCTTTTGTGACGGGCCTCCGTAACTTCGCCGGGTACGGCTGATCTAAACGGCAGGTCGGGCGTTCGAACGTTGCCCGCGAGCCGGGCCGACGCATCCTCAGCGCGTCCGGACTACTTGAAGGAAAAAGCAAGATCATGCAGAGCATACGTACGGGTATGGCGCCGGTGATGGGAATGCTGGCGCTCCTCACGCTCACTCAGACGACGCGCGCGCAAACCATCGGACCGCCTTCCGACTACGTGGCGTGGCAGGCGACCGCCGCGCCGGGCGGCGTGGCGCCGGGACAGCGCGTGCGCCTCTTCGTCTCGACGCAGATCGCCGACGGCTGGAAGATGTACGCGATGGACTCGCCGCCGCCGAGCCGGGGCGTGCGCCTCTACCTCGACCCGCTCCCCTCCGGCTTTACGCAAAAGGGCGGAATAACGCAGTCGGAGCCGAAAGAAGCCTTCGACCCCAACTTCAAGATCGACGTCCGGTACTTCAAGCACGAGGCGACCTTCTCCGCCGAGTTTGCCGTGGCCGAGGACGCCGAGACGGGAACGTATGAGCTCAGCGGGCGCTCCGAGTACCAGATCTGCAACGACGACCTGGGCGTGTGCCTGCCGCCCGTGAAGGTCCCCTTCGCCGCCTCCGTCGTGGTTGATCCGAATTGCGACATGGCGCTCGACAACGCGCTCACCGACTGCCCGGTCGATCTCGTCATGGCGCCCGCCACGTTCGGCGGCGGCGACGCCCTCGTGCCGGGCGAGACGTTCGGCACGGCGGGCGATGTGACGGGCACGAACGGCGGGGACGCGGCCGCCGAGCCGCCGAGCGACCTCGACGCCGCGCGCGAAGGCGGTATGTGGGCCTTCCTCCTGCTCGCCTTCGGCGCCGGGCTGGCCGCCCTCCTCACCCCCTGCGTCTTCCCCATGATCCCGCTGACGGTGTCCTACTTCACGAAGCACGCCGAGAATCGCGGCGAGGCCCTCCGGATGGCCGGCGTGTACGGCACGTCCATCGTGCTCACGTTCACGGGGCTCGGCGTCCTCATGGCGGTCGTGGTGGGTGCGGCCGGCGCGCAGACCATCGCGGCGAACCCGTGGGTCAACCTCTTCATCGCCCTGATCCTCGTGGCCTTTGCGCTGTCTCTCCTCGGTCTGTACGAACTACGCCTGCCCACCGGGCTGCTGAACTACATGAACCGGCAAAGCACGTCGAAGAAGGGCTACGTGGGCGTGCTCTTCATGGGGCTCACGCTGACGCTCGTCTCGTTCTCGTGCACGGCGCCGTTCGTGGGCGGGCTGCTCGCAGCGGCGGCGGGCGGCACGTGGGCGTATCCGCTCCTGGGTATGCTCGCCTTCAGCATGGCGTTTGCCCTGCCGTTCGTGGTGCTTGCCCTCTTCCCGAAAGCGCTCAACGCACTGCCCCGCTCGGGCTCGTGGATGAACGTCGTGAAGGTCGTGCTCGGCTTCGTCGAACTGGCGGCGGCCATCAAGTTCATCTCGAATGCGGACCTCGTGTGGGGGTGGGGGATCGTCTCGCGCCCGCTTGCCATCGCCTTCGTCACGGTCATCTTTTTCCTCACCGGCCTGTACCTCCTCGGCAAACTCCGGCTGGCGCACGAAGAGGCGCCGGAGACGGTCGGCGTGGGACGCCTGATGGCGGCCATCTTCTTCATCGGCCTCTCGCTGTACATGCTGCCGGGCCTGCTCGGCGCGCCGTTGAACAAGCTCGACGCCTATCTGCCGCCGCGCCAGGGCACCGACGTGAGCCTGCTCGCTTCCTTCCCCACGACGACGGGAAAGGCTGCCGAAGATGAAGCGTGGATCGTGGACGACCTCGAGACGGCCTTCGCCCAAGCACGCGCCGTCGGCAAACCGGTGTTCATCGACTTCACCGGGTATACGTGCACGAATTGTCGCGAGATGGAGGCCAACGTCTTCCCCCGCGCCGAGATCGCCGAGCGCTTCGCCCGTGACTACGTGCTCCTCCGCCTCTATACCGACGACCTCACGCGCGGCGAGGAGTTTCTGAACTATCAGCTTGCCCTCACCGGCACCGTCGCCCTGCCTACCTACGCCATCGTCGATCCCGTATCGGAAAAGCTCATCGTGAAGCGCAGCGGGCTGCTCGACACCGAAGCCTTCGCCGCCTTCCTCGACCGGGGCGCCGCGGGCTTCCGGCAGATGAACCTCGCCGCAAAATAACGCCGCGCTTTTCACCGGACGACGTCATCCGGCCTTCCGCTCCTTCCGAAGATCCACCCACCGCACGCGGTCGCTTTCGATGATGCCGTACGTGTCGGTGAAGCCGGCTTCGACCTCGATCACGAACCGCGCCGCCGCCCCGCCCGAGGTGACGCTCTCCGGCGAGAGCGGCTTCGTGTACTTCGTGATGCTCACGATCTGCGAGTCGGCGTCGACGAAAAGGATGTCGAGCGGAAGCTGGGTGTTGGCCATCCAGAAACTCTGCGGGGCGGGCTGATCGAAGATGAAGAGCATGCCGCTCCGCTCCGGGAGGCGGGAGCGTTGCATCAGCCCGCGCGTGCGCGTCGAGTCATTGTCGGCGATCTCGATGTCGATGGTCACGATGGGCGCACCGTCGCGGAGAAAGGTGAGCGTGCCGTCTTTGCGAAACGGAATTTCGGGGAGCACCTGCTCCGACGATGGCTTCTCTTTCGGTTCTCCGCCGCAGGCAGCGAGGAAAAAGAGCAGGAGCGGGAGGACGAAGAGCAGTCGGCGCATGTCGATTCGAAGCGGATGATGATTTTTCGGGACGTCGGGCGGGCGCATGGACGCGCGCCTTCACTCGGTGCGTTGCCACCGGACGCGGGTCGTCTCGTCGATGCCGTAGAGATCGACGAATCCGGCCCGCACCTCGAGCACGTGCCGGGCCGGTCCCCCGGAGCGGATGAAGTCTTCTGAATACGGCTTCGTGTGTTTGGCGATGCTGACCACCTTGCCGTCGGAGCCGATGAAGAGGATGTCGAGCGGAAGCGGGGTGTTCTTCATCCAGAACGTTCGCGTGGTGTCGTCGTCATTGACGAAGAGCATGCCGCCGCGTTGCGGGAGGGTCCGGCGCTGCATGAGCCCACGCGCCTGCGCCGAGTCGGTCTCGGCGATCTCGATGGCGATGCGGGTGATGATGGAGCTGTCGGGCCGGAGAAACTCGAGGTAGCCGTCGACGCGGAAGGGAATGTCGCGGGGGGGCGGGGGCCGGTCTTCCCCGCAGGCGCTCAGGCCAAGCATGAGGATCCATGTCAGGGGGAGGAGAAGCGTCGCCCATCGAGGGAGGCGCCGGAGAGCAAGAGCAGCGTGCATGCGCGGATGGGTTGGGTGGAGCAATGAGGGACTACGTACCGAGGGCCCGTTCCACACGTTCCCGAAGGCCGGAGAGCCGCTCGACCGGTTCCCGGCTGAAGACGAGTCGGACGTACCCGTCGGCGTTGCGGCGGCCCCAATCCCGCATCGGCGTGGCGGCCACCTTGCCGCGTTCGAGCAACAGGCGCGAAGCGGTGAACGAGTCCAGACCGAGCGCGCCCACGTCGAGCAGTGCGGACCAACCGCCGGCGGCGGCATGCAGCGGCCAAGCGCACAGTTGTTCGTCGACGGTGTCGCGGCGGCGCTCCCACGTGCGAAGGCAGGCGGCAAAGTCGGCCTCCGGCTCGGCGAGGGCCGCCCGCGCGCCCGCCTGTGCGATGCCCGTGGGCGTCACCACGTTATAGATGTGTACGCGCGCCACGTCATCGATGACCGGATGCGGCCCCGCCACCCATCCGATGCGCCACCCGATCATGCGAAACTCCTTCGACACCGAGCCGACGATGAGGGTGCGCTCGGCCATCCCGGGCCACGCGGCAGGGTGCAGGAACTCCCGGCCGTCGAAGAGGATGCGTTCCATCGCCGCATTGTAGATCAGCCGGAGCGAGCGACGGCGGCACAGGTCGACCACGAAGGCCCACTCCTCCCGGTTGAGCACGGCTCCGGACGGCATCGAGGGGTTCATGAGAAAGAGCGCCCGCGTGCGCCCGTTGACGGCCTCGGAGAGCGCGTCGAGCTCGAGCCGCCACGCACCCGCCTGCCGCACGAACGGGACGAGCCGGGGCACGGCGCCGACGAGCCGCACGCGGTTGATCATGCCCGCATAGGTGGGATCGGTGAGCACGACTTCATCGCCGGGGTCGGTGGTGGCCAGGAGCGCGTCGAGCATGCCCTCGGTGCCGCCGCACGTGATGACGACGTGGCCTCGATCGTATGGATGGCCCGTTTGCCGGGAGAGCCTCTGCGCGACGGCCTCACGGAGGTCTTCCCGACCCGTGAAGGGGAGATAACTGTTGGCGTCGGCCCGGTCGAGCGCCTCACGGGTGGCGGCGCGGGCGGCAGGCGGCGGGGGGAGGTCGGTGTCGAGGTTTTCGAGGCGGAGCACCTCGGGGTCGTCCCCGGCGGCGGCGGCCACCCGGTCGATCGAAAAGCCGGGAATATCGGTGAGGCGGCGAACAGGCATGGTCCTCTGGTTTGGCAGGAGGCCGGCGAAGCCGTCCGGCACGCCCCTCCTCTCCGGCAATCCGCGCGGGGGGCTCCCCCCTCCCGCGCTCACGTCTTCATCTCATCGATCATGAGATACTCGGTGACGGTGTCGCACAGGGTTTTGCCGAGTTCGGTGAGGCGGATGCGGCTGTTCCGAATGGGCGCGATGTAGCCTTCCGTTTCGAGCCAGGCCATCTCTTCCACCTTGTCTCCGAGCAGTTCGACGCCGTACCGTTCCTCGAGGTGATCGAGATCGAGCCCTTCGGCGGTGCGGAGGCGAAGCATGATGTATTCGTTGGCCAGCGTGTCGAGATCGAGCGGCTCCTTGAAGTCGATGGGCGCATAGCCCTGACCCACGAGCGCTTCGTACTGCCGGAGGCTGCGCACGTTGGCCCATCGGTGCGCCGGGAGCCCTTTCCACCAGAACGAGTGCGCCGAAGGGCCAAAGCCGAGGTAGTTCCGGTGCGTCCAGTACAGCCGGTTGTGCCGGGCCTGAAAGCCGGGACGGGAAAAGCTCGAGATCTCATAATGCTCATAGCCCCGCTCCTGAAGGTATCGGATGGTGAAGCGGTAGAGCGAGGCCAGGTCCTCGTCGTCCGGCGGAATCACGAGCCCGCGCCGGACCTGTGCGTAGAGCGGCGTGCGTTCCTCGACGGTGAGCATGTACGTGGAGAGGTGCGGAACGTCGAGACGAACGACCTTCTCCAGGTTCGCGGCCCAGTATTCGGGCGGCTGATCGGGCACGCCGAAGATCAGATCCACCGAGAAATTGTCGAAGCCGGCCTTCCGCGCTTTCGGAATGATGGCCTCGGCCTCCCCGGCGTCGTGACAGCGGTTCATGAAGGAGAGGTCATCCTCGTAAAAAGACTGAACGCCAATGCTCAGACGATCGAACCCGAGGTCGCGGAGGTCGCGGAGGTATTCGGGGTCGCCGTCCTCGGGATTGAGTTCGAGGGTGGTCTCGCGCACCTGCGTGGTGTCATAGTGCGTGTGGATCGTGTCGAGAATGCGGGCCAGGTCGGCGGTGCTCAGGAGCGAGGGCGTGCCGCCGCCGAAGTAGATCGTCTCGATGGGTTCCCGTGAACCGTATTCGAGGGCGTAATGCTCCAATTCCATACACAGCGCCCGTACGAACGACGCGTGCGACCGTTTGGTGGTGACGAAATAGAAGTCGCAATACACGCATCGCTGGGTGCAAAACGGAATGTGGAGATAGAGTCCGGCCATAAAAAGAAGCGGTTCTGGGGAAATCGAGGGGATCGGATCGCACAGCCGCCGGAGGGATCGAAGACGCGCGCCCGGGCCGTAATATAGGACACCCGGCGTTCCGGTCATACACCGGCGCTCAGCCGCCCGGCAATCGTTCTCCGCGTGAAACGCGGCGGAGGCGCTCCGGGTTCGCCGTCATGGAACGCGCCTGCGCTCCCCGTCAAACGCACCCATCCCCCCATACCATCCGCCTCATCGGGCGCGCCTTTGCTCTGTCAAAGGAAAAAGGGAGGTGGAATCACGCCCCGGCGTCTTCGGACGCGGCGTCCTCACGAGCATCCTCGTCCGACGGGGCACGGGCGGCGCGTTGCTCCCGCGCCCACGCCTCGACACTCTCCCGGATGTATTCCCCGAGGTCTTCGATGTCGGTGGCGCACCGTTGCCAGAAATGCTTGAACGACTCGGTATCGAAAGCCGCCCCGTACACGCCCCCCCAGGGGCGGGATCGGCCCACCTCGTCCTCGTAATAGGCGGCCAGCTGCCGGCTCGCCATCGCCGCGACCATGAGGGTGCTATCCTCGGCAAGCGGCTCGAAGACCGAACCCACACTCGGGTCGAGTTCGGAGAGCCGAGACAGCACCCGGTTGTATTGGCGGGTGCAGAAGGCGGCCGCATCCCGGTCGCCGCCGGTCCACTGCGCCTGCATGGCCGTCCGGGCCGTGCGACGCAGCACGTTGATCAGCTTCGCGATTTCCTGTTTGCGTTCCATAAGGCAGCGCTCTGGCTTGAAGGGTTCTTTCGAGGCGCCGCGACGCTCCTGAGCGCCCGGGTCTCGACGGTGCGGCGGCTCATCCGAAGTCGAACAGCCGGTGAAAAAAGTGAAGGAGGCAAGGGCCGTCGGCCCGGCGACGCATCCGGCGCAGCGTGCGTTCGACGCAGAACGCCGCTTCCCGCGCGATGACGCGGACGGCGCCGGGCGAGGCGTCTTCGGGAAGGTCGGGCAGGCGGTCGAAGCTCGGGTCGAGCATCCGGAGCCGCCGCGCGATGCGCTCGTATTGCCGCCGGCAAAACGCGACGGTCTCCGGCTCCGGGCAATACACCATCGCATATCCGGCCTCGGCCACGATCTCCCGAAGCAGACGCGCGAGGCGGTTCAGTTCTCTTTCCATGGGATCCGGATCTTTTCGAGACGTTCCACGGCGTCCCGCATCAGTTGTTTGCCCCGGTGGAGGCGCCACTTGACCGTCGAGACCGGGACGCCGAGGCAGGCAGCGATGCGTTTGAGGGGCATCTCGTCGAGGTAGCGAAGGCGGAGGGCCAGGGCATAGTCGTCGGGGAGACGTTCGAGGGCGCGATGGAGCACATCGTTCGTGTCGGGGGCGGCAAGCATCGGCTGCGCCAGGGCGGTCATGTGTTCGAGCAGCACGGCGTCCATCTCGACGCGCCCGCGCGCACGCCTTCGTTTCTGCCGGTCGAAGCGCAGCGCCCGGTGGCGCGTGATCGCCATCAGCCAGGCCGCGAAGCGTGCGGGGTCCTCGATGGACGGAAGCGCCTTGAACGCCAGCAAGAGCGCGTCTTGCGCCACATCCTCGGCATCTTCGCCCCCGGTGACGGCGGCGGCCGTGCGCACCACGGCCGCGCGATAGCGCAGGGCCAGTTCGTTGAACGCACCGAGGTCGCCGAGGATGGCCGCCACGACGAGCACCTCGTCCGGGAGCGTATCGCCTGCCTTGCTCATAGGCCTTTCCGGCTTCCGCCGCCCGGCGGCGTCGTTTCGATCCAACCGTTCTCAGGCTTCCTCAATGTCTGCATCTCTATAGAGACTTCGAGAGGGGCAAAAGTTAGCGCCTGCTCGTCCTTTGCCGCGAGCGGCCCCGTCGCACCCGGGCAGGCCTTCTCATACGACTATGATATTTTTCACCTTGAACTTGTGACACGACGATGTCACGACGGCGCATTACCCTTCGGATGCGCGTGCCCGGGTCCCGCATACGGGCGTGGGGATGCGCGAGATACGAACCGACTTCAACCCATCATAGAAAAGTCATGAGCACCCAACGCATCAATCCGCTGAGCCGTCGCCCGAAGACGCGCCGCCTCGTGGTGGCGGTGCGCGGCGCGGCGGGGACGGGCAAGAGCGTCTTCGCCGCCTCCCTCGCCGACGCCGGCCTGGGCCGCCTCTGTTTCTTCGACACCGAACGCAAGGCGCGCCTCCTCCCCGGCAGCGACGGCTCCCGCTTCGACGCCCTCGAGATCCGTCACCCGGACGAACTGCCGGAGTTCATCGACTGGGCGCTCGACGGGGACGGCCGGGCGCACGGATACGGCTGTTTCGCGCTCGACTCGTGGGCCATGTATTTCGGCCGAAAGCACCGGGAGACGCTCCGCGCCGTCCGCGAACGCACCGGCGACCCCCTCGCCCGGCCGTCCGCCGAAGCGCTGGCCAACGACCAGATGCTCTTTCAGGAAGTGCTCCGCCGCCTGTGCATCGACAGCGGAGCCTGCGTGGTGATCACCGACCAGATCGGCGCGCGAGGCAAGGAAGCGCTCGAAGAGAACGAGATGGGCCGCGTCCTGCCGATGACCACCGGCGGCCTCGAATACTTCGTCGACGTGATGATCGAACTGACTGTGCGTGTGGAGGACTTCGAGCAGGTGCGCGTGGCTCGCGTGGTGAAGTCGAACAGCCCGGCGTTCCCGATCGGTCTGGAGCTTAAAAACCCGACCTTCGCCGACTTCCTGGCGCGCCTGGGCGAGGGACCGCAACCCGAAAACGTCGAAGTCGTGCCCGAGGTGATCGAGACGCCGGCGCCGGAAGCCGAACCGCAACCGACGTGGGAGACGCTCGTCGAGCAGGCGGAGGCCTACGGACTCTCGCGCGCCGACCTGCTCATCGCCGCCCGGCATTATTGCGGCGTCGAGGCGCTCGAACGGCTCTCTCCCGACCAGATCGACGATCTCCTTCGTCGTATGGCCGCCCGCTACGGCGTCTCCGGCGACGGCGCGATGGCCGCCGCGACGCTGAGCAAAGGGAAGAAGCGCCCCGGAGAACAGCAACGCGGCTGACCCGGGAGGCGGAGAGGAGCGTCCCGGCGGTGCGGGCTATTCGACCGTCACGCTTTTGGCGAGGTTGCGGGGCTGATCCACGTTGCAGCCGCGCATGACCGCGATGTGATACGAGAGCAACTGAAGCGGCACCACCGTCAGAAGCGGGGAGAGGAACTCCTCCGTAGCCGGGATGCGGATCACATACTCGCACAGCCGATCCAGTTCACCATTGCCGTGATCCGTGATGGCGATGACCGATCCTTTTCGCGCCACCACCTCCTCGATGTTCGTGATCACCTTGTCGTACGTGCTGTCCTTCATCGCGATGAAAACGACCGGCATGAACTGATCGATGAGTGCGATCGGACCGTGCTTCATCTCGGCGGCCGGATACCCTTCGGCGTGGATGTACGAGATCTCCTTGAGCTTGAGCGCGCCCTCGAGCGCCACCGGGAAGTTGTATCCGCGTCCGAGGTAGAGGAAGTTGGAAGCATACCGGTAGACCTGCGCGATCTGCTTGATCTGATCGTCGAGTTCGAGCACCTTCCGAACTTTCTCCGGGATTTCGGCCATGGCGCGGAGGTAATGCGCCATCTCGGCTTCGGTGATGGTGCGTCCTTCGGCGAGCTTGAGCGCGATCATCGCGAGCACGGTCACCTGCGCCGTGAACGCCTTCGTCGAGGCCACGCCGATCTCGGGGCCGGCGTGGAGGTAGACGCCCGCGTCCGTGTCCCGCGCGATCGTCGACCCGACGGTGTTGCACACGCCATAGACGGGGATGCCGCGCCGCTTGGCCGCGCGAATGGCCGCCAGCGTGTCGGCAGTCTCGCCGCTCTGCGAAATCACCAGCACCACGTCTCCCTCAACCAGCACGGGATTGCGATACCGGAACTCGCTCGCGTACTCGACCTCGACGGGGATGCGCGCAAAGGCTTCGATCAGGTATTCGCCCACCAGCGCCGCGTGCCAGGAGGTCCCGCAGGCGGCGATGATGATGCGCCGCGCGCCCCGGAGCTGATCCATCACGTCGATGAGCCCCCCGAGCCTGAGCGCGTTCTCGGAGAGCCGGATGCGCCCGCGCATACAGTTTTCGAGCGACGTCGGCTGCTCCATGATCTCCTTGAGCATGAAGTGCTCGTAGCCCCCCTTCTCGATCTGTTCGAGGTCCCATTCGAGCTCGTGCACCTCCTTTTCGAGCGGCACATTGTCGATGGTGCGCACCTCGAAGCCGTCGCGCCGGATGACGACCATCTCGCCGTCGTTGAGGTACACCACCTGCCGCGTGTATTCGACCAGTGGGGCGGCATCGGAGCCGAGGAAAAATTCGCCTTCTCCGACGCCGAGAATGAGCGGGCTGCCTTTCCGCGCCGCGATGAGCAGATCCTGATCTTCGCTCGACACGACGGCGATCCCGTAGGTGCCCACCACCACCCGGAGCGCCTGCCGGACCGCCTCTTCGAGCGAGAGCCCGTTGTCCTTGCGCAGCTTGTCGATCAGATGCACGAGCACCTCGGTGTCCGTCTGGCTCGTGAACCTATAGCCTTCCTCCGTGAGCATCTCCCGGAGCGCGCCGTAGTTCTCGATGATGCCGTTGTGGACGATGGCGAAATCGCCGGAAGAGCTGGTGTGCGGGTGCGCGTTCCGGTCGCTCGGGAAGCCGTGCGTGGCCCATCGCGTATGCCCGATGCCGAGCGTGCCCTCGACCGCCACGTTCGAGAGCGCGGACCGCAAGTCGCTCACCTTGCCCTGACGCTTGTGCACACTCAGGTTGCCGTTCACCACGGCAATGCCTGCCGAATCGTATCCGCGATATTCCAGCCGTTGCAGCCCGCGAAGCAAGACTTCCGTGGCGGACCGATCTCCGATGTAACCAACGATTCCACACATATCACTTCAATTTTTAATTGGACTCAGAGCGCGCATGGGTTGCGAGACCTGCTGCATTTCAGCGCGACGGGGAAAAGCGGCGCAAAAGCTGGACCGGAAATCAAAAATAGGATCCGTTTTCGTCAAGACTGCCGGTCGGAGGCGGTCGTCTGTTCCGCCCGCTCTCAACCGGACGGTACGCGCACCCGGCGATCAGAAGACGTTCCCGGATGTGGGGGAAAAATAAGCCATGCGCCCGTCGGTATGGAACCGTTTCGAAGAAA
The DNA here is from genome assembly GCF_056451265.1 of Rhodocaloribacter sp. Taxonomy (NCBI): domain Bacteria; kingdom Pseudomonadati; phylum Rhodothermota; class Rhodothermia; order Rhodothermales; family Rhodothermaceae; genus Rhodocaloribacter; species Rhodocaloribacter sp. The sequence goes on from NZ_JBWOPL010000123.1 coordinate 27,238, forward strand.
AAAACCATTTTCCGTCAAATGACCACATTCCCGCGCCGCATGGTTCCCCGGGAGAATGTATCTCAAACCGAGACGCGTTGTGG
>NZ_JBWOPL010000124.1:0-19129 GCF_056451265.1 Rhodocaloribacter sp.
CGCGCCGCTTCGATGCGGCGACGCACGGCCGGGCCGCCGGATGCCTCCACGCGGCTCATGTGCACATCGAGCGTCGTCATCGCGTCCTCCGCCGCCGAGGAGCGGGCGTTGTCGAGATAAAGAAGCATGGCCGGATGCCTGGCCGTGGCGCCGAGGAGCGTGCGGAAGCGACCGAGCACGTGCGGGCGGATGGCGCTCCGCTCATAGCTGAGCAGGTGGGGGCGGGCCTGCCCGTCCTGAAAAGCAACGTTGAAGTGGTTGAACCAGAAGTCGGTCAGCACCTCGACAAGCTGGTTCTCCGCATAGCGGGCGCGAAGCAGTTTTTGTGCGAAAAGCTGTCCCTGAAGTTCGCGGAGAGGCCGGTAGCCGTGTGCGTCCATGTAAGCGCGGAGGGTGTCTTCGAGGGCCGGGCGGGGGAGCGCTTCGAGGTCGGCGCGGGTGAGATAGCCCTCGCGAATGGCGCGGTTGCGGACGGCGACCGGACGCGGATAGAGACGCAAAAGGGCCGAGTCTGAAAGGGCGAGGGCGGGGAGCCGGGCGAGGCGCGCTTCGAGGGCATGCTCGGGCGCGTCGGCGTGAAGCTGCGCTTCGAACCACACCTCCAGCCCCATCGCCACGACGCGGTCCACCTCGCCGGGACGGGGACCGAAGGTGAAACGGCCGAGCAGGTGCGCGGCGGCCTCGCGCTCGGTCAGTCCGGCGGCGGCGTACGGCATCCGGTCGTCGTCGCGGCGGTCAAGGGTGGCGGCGGGCAGGCAACCGATCAGGATCAGCAAAAGGGGAGCGAGGAAGCGGACGTTCATGACCATAGCGGATGGGAAGAGCGAGCAGGGACGGCGTAGGATTCGAAACGGAGCCTTGCAGCCGAGGTTGTCACGGAACTATGGAAAAACGGCGTTGGTGTGCGGCGGCGCGGTTCGAGGGTTTTTCTATGGACGAACGATCACGCGCCCGCATTCCCCCGGTCGGGCGACGGCGCTTCTCCGGCGCCCGGCATCAGGGCGAGCAGTTCGGCGAGCATCATGGCCGTCGCGCCCCACACCTTGTGCCCGTCGAGGTCGAAGAACGGCACTTCGACGGTGCGTCCGCGCAGGGTCCACGGCTCGCGTCGGCGTGCGCCGGGGGCCGTCAGTCGGGCGAGCGGGACGGGCAGCACCTCGGCCACCTCCTCGTCGTGCGGGCGCAGGTCCGGCGCGCGCCTCGTCATACCGACGAAGGGGTAGACGCAAAAGTTCGAGGGCGGGATGTACAGGGGCGTGAGCGCGCCGAGCATCTCCACAGACGTCGGCGCGAGGCCGAGCTCCTCGTGCGCTTCCCGGAGGGCCGTGTCGCGAAGATCCTCGCCGGGCTCGCGCCGCCCGCCGGGGAAAGAGATCTGCCCGGCGTGATCGTTGAGGTGGGCGCGTCGGACGGTGAGCAGGACCGCGGGCTCGTCGTCGAGGGGGAAGAGGAGCGCCAGCACTCCGGCTTCGCGGCAGCGCTTGTCCCGAACGTCGGCCAGCCGGGCATCCTGCCGGTACACGGGCGCCATCGTGAACTGCGCCGCCGTGCCGGGCAGCCTGCCGGCCAGGCGCGCGCGCAGACGGGCGATATGTTCGTCGAACGAGGCGGCGGTCATCCGTCGCTTATGCGTCCGGCGAATGCGGATGTTCCGGGAGCAAGGAGCGGCCGCCGCGGCTCATTGAAAAGAGAAGCGAAAATCGCTGTACGTCGCGTCCAGGGAGACGACGTCGGTGAAGACGCGTCCGCGCCGGAGGTACTGGCGGGTGCCTTCGAAGCGGCGACGGCGGGGCACGTCGAAGCCCTCGACGCGCTCGAAGTCGTACGCGCTCTCGATGTGCGTGTGGAGGATCTGCCCCCGCTTCTTTTCATCCTGGCTGAGGATGATCCGGGTGCGCACGAGGCGTCCGTCGTCTTGCGCAAACCAGAACGTGATACGATCGACGGGGCCGGCGTCGTTGGGGGGAAGGGCGTCGAAGCGCCAGCACGGCGTGCCGTCGAGAGAATCTTCGGCGGCTTCGTTCACGAAGTCGAGGCGGCGCAGGAGCCGACGCGGCAGCATGACGGCCTGCGTCAGGCGAGTGAACTCGGGCTGGTTCGGTGCGTGCCACGAAAACTCCATGTTTCGGAGCCGTTTCTCCGGTGCGGGCCGCCCGTTGAGCGTGACGCTCATAATCTTCCGGTTCCACGTGTCGGTGCCCGGCATACCCGTGACCTCGGCTTCGACGCGCATCGTGCGCGTGCCCACGGGGCTGTCCGACGTGCGGAGGGATCGTTCCAGAAACGTGACGCCGGTGAGGTTTCGGGCATGCTCCGCCTGCTCGTCGATCCAGGCAAACACGAGTGCTTCCGGCTCCGGCGGCATCTGCGCCGAAACCGCGCGTATGCCGAGGGTAAGCGTCAGACTCGCAAGCAAAAACAGGTGTCTGAACATGAGGTCAGGGGAAAATCCGACGGGCACGCAATTGTATGGGCAAAGGCAGGCCGGGGATGTCACGAAACTGTGGTGGATCTATGAGTTTTTACGGGGGAAGAATCAGTTTTTGCGAAGAAACGTAGGACGGGGCGTCGCCGGGCGATTATATTGCTCGCCTCTCGGGATCGTGTCCGGAGATTCCTGGAGAGGCGGGTCGCCGGGGGTTCGTCAGAGCGAAGAGAACAAGCCGCGGGAACGATGCCATGAACACGCCTCACATCTTGTTGGTGGAAGACGACGCCCAGTTGAACGACCTCGTGGCCGGCCGGCTTCGGGAGTCGGGCTATGAGGTGGCGACGGCGGCCACGGGCACGGCGGCGCTCGCGCGCGTCGAAGAGCGCGTGCCGGATCTGGTTCTGCTCGACGTGATGCTTCCCGAGCTCGACGGGCTGGAGGTGTGTCGTCGTCTCCGGGCCCGGCATCCCCTGCTCTACATCATCATGCTCACGGCGCGCGCCGACGAGATGGACCGCGTGGTGGGCCTCGAGGTGGGCGCGGACGATTACGTCACGAAGCCCTTCAGCCTGCAAGAGCTCGTCGCCCGCGTGCGCGCGGCGCTTCGGCGCATCCGGCTCACCGAGGAACGCGCCGCCGCCGCCGGAGAGGACGACGAACAGCCGGTCGAATACGGCAACCTCTCCATTGACCCGGTGCGCCGTGAGGTGCGGCTCGACGGCGCACTGATGCACCTGACCGTCCGCGAGTTCGATCTCTTGCTCTTTCTGGCGCGTCACCCGGACCGGCCTTTCACACGCATGCAATTGCTCGATAAGGTCTGGGACATTCAGTACGAAGGCTACGACCGCACGGTCGACTCGCACGTGCAGCGCCTGCGCGCCAAGATCGAGAAGGATCCCGGCAACCCGCGTTTCATCCGCACGGTGTGGGGCGTGGGGTACAAGTTCCAGTCGGAACCGGGCGAGTGATGGACACTCGGCCGCAGGAGACGCCGCCGGATCCTTCGCCGCGTCGGTTCGGCTGGCGGCGTTCGGTATTCTGGAAGGTGGCCGGCATCCTCGTCGGGGTGCAGGTGGCCACAGGGCTGATGGCCGTCGCGCTGAGCGCCTACTTCGCCTACGATCGCAGCCTCGACCTCGCCGAGAAGAGCCTTCGCCTTCGTCTCGACGCGCTCGCCGAGGAAGTCGAACGGCGCGGCTTCCCGCTCGATGAGGGCGTTGCCACGCTGCCGCTGACGCTCCGGCAGGATCTCCACTACCGCTTCCCCGACCCCATCTATCTCCTCGACGCCGCCGGCGCGCCGGTGCTGGCCTTCTATCCCGGTTCGGACACGCTCGCGCGTCCCGGCGGCACGCCGCTCGATACGCTCGCCTTTCCGATCGAAGCCGGTGCGGAGCTCCGGCGCGGGGAGGTGATCGTGCAGATGGATGCCGACGCGCCGGGCGGCACGTGGGCGCTCACGCCCGTCTATGACGCCGACGGCTTTCTGGCGGGCGGGCTGCTCGTCTACCCGCTCACCCGTTCCATTGACCGGGAGCTCTCCGAGACGCGCGCGGCTTTCGTGCGAGCGCTCTGGGTGGTCTCGGCCATCTCGGTGCTCATCGCGTTGATGATGGGGGCGTTCTTCACGTGGCGGCTCGTCCGGCCCCTCCGCCGGATCACCCGGCGCGTGGAAAGCATCGGTGCGGGCGACTATTCGGTGCGCATCGACGTCGAGAGCGACGACGAGTTCGGGCGGTTGGCCGCTTCGATCAACCGGATGGCGGCGGAGGTTCAGGCAAGCATCGAGGCGCTGCGGGCCACCGACCGGCTCCGGCGGGAACTCGTCGCCAACATCGGGCACGACCTGCGCACGCCGCTGGCGGCCATGATGGGCTACGTGGAGGAAGCCGAGCGCCACATGGACGCCGGACGCCGAGCCGAGGCGCACGCCGCCCTCGAAACGGCCGTCCGGCAGGGGCGCTACCTGAGCCGGCTCGTGGCGGACCTTTTCGAACTCAGCCTGCTCGACAGCGCCGTGCCCCCGCTTCGCCGCGAGCCGATCCCGCTCGGGGAACTCCTCCGTGACGCCGCCGGCGGGCACCGCGCCGCCTTCGCCGCCGCGGACATCGACTTCCGCGTGTCGCTCCCGGAAGCGTTGCCCATCATCGAAGGGGACGGGGTGCGCCTTTTCCGGGTGATGGACAACCTCCTCTCGAACGCGCGCCGCCACACCCCGGCGGGCGGGGCCGTCACGTTGAGCGCCGCCGTCGAAGCGGACCGCATCTGCATCGAGGTGGCGGACACCGGAGACGGCATGCCCCCCGAGGTGCTCGCGAACATCTTCGAGCGGTATTACCGGGGCACGGACGCCCGCACGCGCGGCACACGCGGCACCGGCCTGGGCCTGCCCATCAGTCGCGCCATTGCCCGTGCCCACGGCGGCGACCTCTTCGCCGAGAGTACACCCGGCCGTGGCAGCACCTTCCGCCTGTGCCTGCCGCTGTCGGCGCCCGGAGACGAGGAGCCGCTGCTCCCGGGACCGGAGGCCGCACACGCTCGCGAAAACGCCGACAGCGTCCGGTGAGATAAAAAAATCCCGGCCGACGGGAGCCGACCGGGAAGGGGACTATGAACCCTCGGAGGGGTTTCGTCCGTGGTTTCGTTTACTTCACTTCGATCTGACGCGGCCGAACGGCCTCTACCTTCGGAACGCGAATCAGGAGCACGCCGTCTTTGTACGAAGCTTCGATCTTCGACTCATCCACCGCTTTGGGCAGCGTGAACGAGCGGTAGAAGCGACCGAACTGGCGCTCGACGTGCACGTAGTTGCTCTTCTCTTCCTTCGTCTCCATCTTCCGGTCGCCGCTGACGGTCAGGACGCCGTCGTGGAAGCTGATGTTCAAATCTTTCTTCGAGAGGCCCGGAAGGTCCATGTGGATGAGGTAGGCGTCGGCGGTCTCTTCGAGGTCCACGCGGGGCATCCAGACGGCGGTCTCGACGTCGGCGCCGCTCTCGGTGCGTGCGGGCGTGAAGAAAGAGTTGAAGAGGCGGTCGAAGTCGCGCTGCATGCGGCGCAGTTCGTCGTTGGGCGTAAAGCGGGCAATCTTAGTCATAACAGTCGTACCTCCGTGATCGATTGATCGATGATGTAGGATCGTGAGGGATACTGAAAAATCGTTTGGCTTTTCAGTCCGTGTGCGCCCGGTCGCTTTATCAATCGGTATGCCAGGGTCCGGATTCGGACACATCGTCAAGGAATCCGGCAAATGTGGCGGAGGAGGGGGGCAAAAGTGACAAGAGCCGGGCCGCCGGGGCGGGTCTCCGGTGTTCATCCTGTCACGTCGAGGCTGTAGATTCGGCAGGCAAAGAGAGGTTCACGCCCGGCACGAGGCGGGGAGCACGCGTGCGGCGGCCTCGCCGAAGCCGACGCGATAGCCCCGGCCCTGCGCCCACCCGGTCATGATGATGCGGTCGCCGTCGGCGATGAAGGTGCGCGTGGCGCCGTCGGGCAGGGGGATCGGCTTCGTCCCGCGCCACGTCAGCTCGAGCAGGCTGCCGTAGCTGTCTTCGGTCGGGCCGCTGATGGTGCCCGAGGCCATGAGGTCGCCGGGGCGGGCATTGCACCCGTTGACGGTGTGGTGCGCGAGCTGCTGGCAGACGTTCCAGTACAGGTGCCGGAAGTTCGACCGGCAGAGCGTGTGCGGGGCCTCCATCGCCTCGGACTGAAGCGCCACTTCGAGGTGCACGTCATAGGCGCGTCGGGGTTCGGAGCGGAGGTACGGCAGCGGCGTCGGGTCCTGCGCCGGCCCGTCGGTGCGGAAGGGCTCGAGCGCTTCGAGTGTGACGACCCACGGCGAGACGGTGGTGGCGAAGTTCTTGCCGAGGAAAGGGCCGAGCGGCACGTATTCCCATTTCTGAATGTCGCGGGCGCTCCAGTCGTTGACGAGCACGAAGCCGAAGATGTGGTCGGCGGCGCGTTGGACCTCGATGGACTCGCCGAGCCGATTGCCGGGGCCGACGAAGAAGCCCATCTCGAGCTCGAAGTCGAGCAGACGGGTGGGGCCGAACCGGGGCGGGCCGTCATCGGGCTTCGTCTGCCCGCACGGGCGGCGCACGTCCACCCCGCTGACGATGACGGAACTGGCCCGCCCGTGATACCCGACGGGCAGGTGCAGCCAGTTCGGCATGAGGGCGTTCTCCTTCCCGCGAAACATGGCGCCCACGTTCGTGGCGTGCTCTTTCGAAGAGTAGAAGTCGGTGTAATCGCCGATCTCCGCGGGGAGCATCATCTCGACGGCTTCCATGGGGAAGAGCGCCTGTTCGCGGAGGTCGGCGTTGTCGCGGAGGGTCGGCACGTCGGCGCGGAGGAGATGGCTGATGCGTGCGCGGGCGGCCTTCCACACCTCCTTTCCCATCCCCATGAACTCATTCAGCGAGGGGTTCGAGAAGGGGCGGTGCGACCGGATCGCCGGATGGTCGAACAACCCCCGTTCTTCGAGCACCGAAAGGTCGAGCACAAAGTCGCCGATGGCCACGCCCACGCGGGGAACGGCGCGCGGGCGCGGGGTGAAGACGCCGTAGGGCAGGTTCTGGATGGGAAAGTGCGCCTCGGGGGCAACGTCGATGAAGGACCTGAGACCGGGATCGGTGGTGGCGTCGAACATATCGGTATCCATGGGTTTTGAGTATTTCGTTGATTCGTTAGCGCGTTCAAACGTTCCAACGCCTCAACGCCATAACGCACCTCGCCGCGCCGTCTCATCGCGGCGGGTTGTTTGCGGGGAGGAGGCCGAGGGTGCGGAGGTCGTCGCGCGGTTCGTCGAAGCTGCAGCTGCCGAAGGAGACGGCGAGCGCGGCGCGGGCGCGGCGGACGGCTTCGGGCGAAGCGGCGAGCTCGCGCCAGGCGAAGGCTTCATCGGTGAAACGGAAGTGCGCCGGGTCCTCGTCGCGGAGGATGGCGAGCACGGCGGCTTCATCGAGCGCATGCGCGTGGGCGAGCACGGCGGCGCCGAAGAGGTTGAGGAAGCCGTGCATCTTCGCGCCCACCTCGTCGCGATACTGGCGGAGGGGGTGGTGAAGGCCCGCCGTCGCCTTGAAGCGTACGCCCGCGTCCCGGCAGGCGGTGACGGCGAAGGCCAGGGACTCGGGCGAGGGGAAAGCCGCCGGTTCGAGGCCGCCGGTGCGGAGCTTGAGCGCCGCCTCGGTCGCGGGCGGGCGGGCGTCGTTGTGCGCGGCCAGGGCCTCGAGCAGGGGGGGAAGTGTGCGGCGCGCCTCGTCGAGGGGCGCTTCGAGGAAAAGAGCCGGCCCGGGCGGCGAATGCGCCTCGATGCGCGCGGCGACGGCGTCGAGGAAGGCGCGGGCGTCGAGGAAGGCGCGGGCGTCGGAGCCGAGGAGCGCCGCCGGCAGGCGCACCTCCATCACGTCGGCGACGGCCCGCCCCTCATGGCGCGCGTGGAAGGCCGCGAGGGCGTCGAGGTCGGCGTCGAGAGCGTCGAGGAAAGACGGGGCGTCGGAGCCGCCCGTGCCGAGGACGGCGAACCGGAAGGGCGGCGCGTCGGCGAAAAGGGCGGCGTGCGGCGCCAGGTCCGCGAGCCGGGCCATGGGGAGGACGAAGCGGGCGAGCATCCACGCTTCGGGCGCGCGGCGGTACCGGGCGAAGTTGCGGATCGCCTCGTCGAGCGAAAGACGCGCCGGCGGGAAGAGGCCCGCGTAGTCGATGATTCCGGACAGCAGCGCGCGCACGCTCTCGGTGGTCCGTGACGACGTAGAGGCAGGTGTGGTCATGGCTTCGAAGCGGCTGGGCATCTGCGAAATGTGCGAAACGGGCCCGGAGAGGGTCCTTCCTTCCGGGCGGCGAAGGACCCTCACGTTTCCCTGATTGTAAGAACTCTTGATTAACAACTTGTATGAACTCAGCATTAATATTACTTTCCGGCGCTGCCCCATGCTGCGAGTCTGCCCGTGGATCGGGCGTGACGCTCGGAGGCTGCCCGGCGCCGGTCCGGAAGGATCGAACCGGATCGTCTCTCAGATAGACGCCCCACCAGCGTCGCACCAAATCTTCGTACCACACACAGGAAGGCATACAACATGAAACGATTCCCCATTTTTCTGGCTCTGATCCTGGGCGGGTTCTTGCTCATGGGCGCCGACGGGTGTTCCAGCGATCCTAACGTCGAAGGAGCCAAGCTCGACCTTCGAAACAAGGATTACGACCGCGCCCTCGAAAACCTGGCGACGGCGCTGGAGAAAAACCCGCAGAACGCCGAAGCGCTCGAACTCAAGGGCCGCGTCCTGCAGTCGAAGGCTTTCGAAGTCAACGACCCCGAGGAGCATGCCCGGCTGATGGAAGAGGCCGTGGCGGCGTACAATCAGGCCGTCGGCATCGACTCGACGCTGGCCGAGACCGTCAAGCGTGATCTGACCCTCGCCTACGTCAACGAGTTTCAGCGCGGCGTGCAGGCCTTCAACCGGGGCCGCGACAACGACGCCGAGTTCAACAACGCCGCGCTCTACTTCAAGGTCGCTTCCATCATCGCGCCGGACTCCACGGGGCCGTACGTGAACGAGGCCTTCGCGCTCATGAACGCCGGACGCGAAGCCGACGCCATCGAACCGTTCGAGAAAGCGCTCGAAAAGGGCGACACGGATCCGGATACGTATACGTTCCTCGCCAACCTCTACCTGATGAACGATCGGGCCGCCGACGCGGTGGCCCTGCTCGAAGAGGCGACGTCCCGGTATCCGGACAATGCCGAACTCGAAGCGCAGTTGCTCAATGCCTATACGCTGGCCGGCATGATGGACCAGGCCCTGGAACGATACCGGGAAGCCGTAGAGAAGGACCCCAACAACAAGGTCTATCAATACAATTACGGCTCGCTGCTGCTCGAACAGGAACGGTATGACGAGGCCATCGAACATCTGAAGAAGGCCGTCGCGCTCGACGACGCCTATGCCAACGCGCAATACAACCTCGGCGCGGCGTACGTCAACAAGGCCGTCGATATCAACAAGCGCATCAGCGAGCTCGACGACGAGATCCGGGAGAACCGGGACAGCCTCTCGGAAGAGGAGATCAAGGCGAAGGAGGAGGAGATCGACCGTCTCGCCGAAGAACGCCGGAAGCTCTTCGAACAGGCCATCCCCCCGCTGGAACGCGCCAAGGAACTCTTCGAGCAGGAAGGTCAGGATCCGCAGGACATCTGCCGCGTGCTCTTCCAGTCGTACGTGCAGACGAATCAGACCGAGAAGGCCGAAGCCGTTCAGGAATGCGCCGGTTTCGACGATTAATCCGACCGCGGACCTTCGATCTTTTCGAACCCGGGTCTCACCGCGAGGCCCGGGTTCTTTTTTTTCGCGGAGAAGCGTATCCTGTCCTCCGGTATCTCATCCGTGACCTTCCATCCATTCCCTCAATCGCATGCACACACCCGATCGCGACCGACGTCCAGGTTTCGGCACGCTGGCCGTCCATGCCGGTCAGGCACCCGACCCTTCGACCGGCGCCATCATGCCGCCGATCTATCAGACCTCGACGTACGTACAGAAAGCGCCGGGCGAGCATTTCGGCTATGAATATGCCCGCGTGAGCAACCCGACGCGTACGGCGCTCGAAGGCAACCTGGCCGCGCTCGAAGGCGCGCGCCACGCCGTTGCTTTCGCCTCGGGTGTGGCCGCCACCGACGCCCTCCTCAAGTGTCTCCGCCCCGGCGACCACATCGTCGCCTCGAACGATCTCTACGGCGGCACGTACCGCCTCTTCCGGCAGGTCTTCGGGCCGTTCGGCATCCGCTCCTCTTTCATCGACATGACCGATCCCGAGGCCGTCGAACGCGCCCTCACGCCGGAGACGAAACTGCTGTGGATCGAGACGCCGACGAACCCGCTCCTCCGGGTCGTCGACGTCCGGGCGCTGTGCGATAAGGCCCGCGCGCGCGGCATCGACGTGGCCGTGGACAACACCTTCGCCACGCCGTATCTCCAGCAGCCCCTCGCCCTCGGGGCGGACCTCGTCGTGCACTCGACCACGAAGTATCTCGGCGGGCATTCGGACGTCATCGGCGGCGTCGTCTGCACCAACCGCGACGACTGGGAAGAGAAGCTGCGGTTCCTCATCAAGAGCGCCGGGGCCGCGCCGGGGCCGATGGATTGCTTCCTCACGTTGCGCGGCACGAAGACGCTTCACCTCCGCATGCAGCGGCACTGCGAAAACGCCGCTCGCATCGCCGAGCATCTCGCGGCGCACCCGAAGGTGGGACGGGTCTATTATCCCGGGCTTCCCGACGACCCCGGCCATGACGTCGCCCGCCGTCAGATGCGCGATTTCGGCGGGATGGTGTCGTTCGTGCTCAGGGACGAGACGCTCGAAAAGGCGCTCCACGTGCTCTCGAACACGACGGTGTTTGCGCTGGCCGAGAGCCTCGGCGGTGTCGAGAGCCTGATCAACCACCCCGCCACGATGACGCACGCCTCCATCCCTCGCGAGGAGCGGCTCAAGGCCGGGCTGAGCGATTCGCTGATCCGCCTCTCGGTCGGCGTCGAGTCGGTGGAAGACCTCATCGCCGACCTCGACCGGGCCCTCGCCGGGGCGTGATGCCGATTCGGCTTGTCGATGTCCGAATCGTGCGGTCCTATGCCGTATTTCGCAGCGCGTGAGGGAGGTGGGGTGCGCTATCTTTAGCAGGATGGAGCATCGGCGCTATGGTCTGCGCAGCCTGAAGGCTGCGGCTGCTTTGTGGGGGTTTGTAAAGAAGAGGTAGCCGCATGCTTGAGCTTGCGCGGCAAGGGCCATCAGGCTCGGGAAAGCTGAAGAAGGGAGCGGGAAGGACGGGCAGAGATTCCCGGACGATCTACGCCCTCGCCATACGGACATGCCCAAACGGAAGCGGTATGATCACTTCAGAAGCGTCAGGGTGCGCGTTTGCGAGAAATCGCCGGCTTCGAGGCGGTAGAGGTAGATGCCGCCGGGCAACCCTTCGGCGTCGAAGACGACTTCATGCGCGCCGGGAGCGCGGAAGGCGTCGGTGAGGGTGGCCACCTCGCGCCCGAGCATGTCGAAGACGCGCAGCCGCACGTGCCGGGCGGCGGGCAGCGTGTAGGCGATGGTGGTCGTCGGGTTGAAGGGGTTGGGGTAGTTCTGTGCCAGGCGAAAATCGGCGGGCAATGCCTCTTCTTCGGTGGCGGTGGCCGTCGAGAAGGTGATCGCGAGCACGGGACCGGTGCTGCTCTCCCGGCTGTCGAATCGTTTCGCGGTTCCGTTGCCGCTCTCGTCGCCGAGAAGGATCCACCCGAAGTTTTCGTCGGGTCGTTCGAGCCAGTCGCGGACGTCGTCGGCCATGTCGGTGGTGGACCACGTATAGTCGCCGATGGCGTCGACGGTGGCGGCGGCGCTGGGGCTGTCGTCGAAGTCGCCGCCGGGGGCGTCCCAGGGTTCGGAACTGAAGAGGCGGTGGAGCCATGTGGCGTCTCCGGTGAGGGCGACGGCGCCGCGCCCGCCCGGGCTTCCGGCGTTGGAGCCGGCCTCGCCCCAGTCGGCGAGCACCTTGTGCAACGAGGTGGACCGCGCGCCGGAGGTGGGGGCGGCGTTGGAGGCGTGCAGCGTCAACGTCACCCCTTCGATCTGCGCGTCCGCCGGCAGGGCCCCGGCAACGTCGAAGGCGATGAGCGCGCGCCGGATCTGGCCGCCGTTGGTCTTGCCCGTATACAGGTGCGGGCCTACACCGTTGCTTAAATCGCCGCCGGTGCTTTCGAAGAGCGTGTTGTCTTTGACCGGCGTGAGTTCGACCTGGTTCTGGCTGTGCGCGGCCTCGGGCGCGAACCCGAGAAACAATACGGCCAGGCTGAAAAGCGCGACGTGATAGCGGTTGCTCATGGCGGTCCTTCGTTTGACGTTTCGAATAACCCCGGAGGATAACCCGTGCAGGTCTGGGTAACCGTTCGGCGGGTTTCAGGGAAGTCGTACGGTCCGGGGAAGCCTGTTTGGCGCGTGGCGGCATCAGTCGTGACGCTGCCGTACGGGCAGGGCCTGCCTCGGGATGCGAGGAGTATCGGCAAAAACGCACGTGAAAGAAATGAGACGTGCGGGAAAAGGCGCCCGCGCCGGCTCACAAGGGTTCCAACGAAGAAGTACGAAAGCCGTGCCCGATGACCAATCGCCCGCGAGGATTTTTTCGAGCTCTCGTCAGGGGGGACCGCCTGTCGGTTCGCCGTCATGGGATTCCCTGCGGTCGCCGTCAAGGTCACACACCCAGACACCCATCCACCCAGATGGTTCGCATCAGGGCAGGCGGTATTCAAGGCCGAAGAACCAGTCCGTCGAGCGGATGGTGTTTCGGCCATAGAGGGTGGCGAAATACTGCACGCTGAGGCCGAGGCGGCGTCGGGGATAGACGGTCAGGCCGGCTCCCGCCTTCACGTATCGTGTGCGGGTGGGGAAAGGGTTGAGGGGGTCGAAGCCGGTCTCCGGCGGCAGGTTCGACCACACGCCATAGCCGAGCGCCTGAAGGAGCGCCCATCGGCCGAGCGTCGCGCCGACTTCGCCGGAGAAGAGCCATTCGTCGGCGTATGCGGGCCGTTCGTCGTCGACGCAGATGCGGGGGGCGGCGTCGGGCGGGCAGGCTTCGGCCCGGGAGAGGGCGTAGAGGCCGGAGCGCAGGCGGAAGCCCAGCCCCGCCTGTGCGTAGACGGGGGCGGGATACAGGCTCAGCCCGTAGCTGACGACGGCCTGGAGGTCGGCCTGTCCGGGACCGAGCGCGGGCGAGAGGTTGCGCGTGTATCCCGCCGGGAGCGTCGCGGTGACGTTGAGCGCCAGCGCCGAGCGGTCCGAACGCACGTTGAACAGCCGTTTGAGCCCCACTCGGAGGCCGAGCATCACCGAGCCGAGCCCCTCCGTCTCGAACTCGAACGCGCCGTCGCGCACGCGGAGGCGCTTGAAGGGCAACAAGGCCACGAAGGTGAGGTTGTCGGTCAACCCGTATTCGCCGTAGAGATAAATGCTCCGGTCGAAGAAGGCATTGCCCGTCATGGCCTCGGCATAGGGTTTTATCACACCGTTGAAATCCCACTGTTCGGCGGCGACGCTCCGGCTGTGGGAGAGCTTGAGGTAGAGGCCGTGCCGGGGCTGCGGCCAGGCCTGGGCCCGGGCGTCGGTTCCGGCCCCAATGAAGAGGGCGCAGCAAAAGGCGACAAGAAAGCGAAGAGGCATCGCAAACGGTAGAAAGGTGGAGATTCGGCAATATACGTGGCCGGACGACGTTCCGTTCGGCTTGGCCGGGTGCGCACGGGAGCCCCGGACGTCAAAAAGCCCGATCCCGGCGGAACTTCGCGCGGCAAACCCGGCTTCCAGTACGCAGGCCGTCGCTTTACTGTCCCTCATCGGGCGTTGATGACCATCTCATGGAAGACTATCGCATTCGCGTAAAAATATTCATCGGGCTGATCCTCGTCGTCTTGAGCGTGCTGGGCCTGCGTCTGGTGAAGCTGCAGATCGTCGATGCCTCGGCGTACTCGGGCGAGTCGCGGAGCAACGCCATCCGCGAGGTGCGGGTGCTGCCGGCGCGGGGGGTCTTCTACGACCGCAACGACGTGCTGCTGGTGGACAACGAGCCGACGTACACCGTCACGCTGACGCCGCGATACTTCAACCGGTCCAAGGTCGGGCTGCTGGCCGAACTGCTCGGTGTGCCGGACTCGGTGGTGACGCGCAAGCTGGAGGAGGCCTGGCAATGGAGCGCGTTCAAGGCCAGCCCCTCTTTCCGGGAGGTGCCTTTCGACGTGCTCAGCCGCATCCTCGAACACCGCGCCGAGTTGCCGGGCGTGGAATATCTGGTGGCTCCGAAGCGGCGGTATCTGACCGAGGCGCGCGCCGCCCACGCCTTCGGATACGTGCGCGAGATCACCTCGGCGGAACTCGAAAAACGCCGCGCCGACGGCTATCGCTCCGGCGACCTGATCGGACAGTCGGGTCTGGAAAAGCATTATGAGACCGAACTGCGCGGGCGGCCCGGCATCGAATACAAACAGGTCAACGTGCACGGCCTGGTGGTGAAACCGTATCGGGACGGCGCCGAAGACACGCCGCCCGTCAACGGATACGACCTGCACCTGACCCTCGACAGCAAGCTGCAGGCGCTGGCCGAATCGCTCTTCGTGCACAAGCGCGGCGCGGCGGTCGCCCTCGACCCGAAGACCGGCGGCATCCTTGCCCTCGTCAGCGAGCCCGACTTCGATCCTCGTCTGTTCTCGAAATCCATCCCGGGCGAAACCTGGCAGTACCTGACGCGCAGTCCCGAGAAGCCCATGTTCAACCGCGCCACGATGAGCGGTATGCCGCCCGGCTCCACGTGGAAGCCCTTCATGGCGCTGATGGCCCTTCAGGAAGGCATCATCGACGAGCACACGACGATCACCTGCCGGGGCGGGTACACGCTCGGCCGCCGCGTCTTCCACGACCACGGCGGCCATGCCCACGGGCCGATCAACGTGCGGCAGGCCATTCAGCACTCGTGCAACACGTTCTTTTTCACCGTGATGATGCGGACGGACGTCAACACGTGGAGCCGGTGGGCCAAACGCTTCGGCTTCGGCCGTCGCGTCCCCCTGGATCTCGCCGAGCAGAGCCCCGGCCTGATCCCCGATTCGTCGTATTACGACCGCGTCTATCCCCGCGGGTGGACGGCGGGCTATACGATCAACCTCGGCATCGGGCAGGGGGACATGGTGGTGACGCCCATGCAGTTGGCGCGCTATACCGCCGCCGTCGCCAACGGCGGGACGCTCTATCCGCCGCACCTCGTCGACCGGCTCGAACATCCGGAGACGGGCGAAGTGGTGCGGCCCAGGCTGCCGGCGCCGGAACGCCTGCCCGTCGACCCCGGCTTCTTCGAGGTCGTGCGCGACGGCATGCGCCTCGTCATGGAGGCAGGCACCGGGCAGTCCGTGCAGATCCCCGGCATCTCGAGCGGCGGCAAGACCGGCACGGCGCAGGCCTCCGGCGGGCGGAAGGACCACTCGCTCTTCGTCCTCTTCGCGCCCGTGGACGACCCGCAGATCGCCGTGGCGGTCGTCGTCGAGAACGGAGGCTTCGGAGCCACGCAGGCCGCGCCCATCGCCAGCCTCATGGTCGAGCAATACCTCACCGGCGACGTCGGCCCGCAGCGCCGGTGGCTGATCCCCTACGTGATGAAGATGGAGAGCGAGCCGCTCCCGGAATGAGCGCGCCGCCACAGGGCACACGGTTTTACCCTTTCGTTATAGATTCGGGATGAACGCCGGGAGCCGGGAGCCGCATCTTCCAGCTTCCGATCTTTTATTATCCATACGTTCGCGGCGGCGCCAATGACAGGGACGAAAAACGTATTGATCATCGAGGACGATCCGAACATCGCCGACCTGGTCGATATCCACCTGAAGGACATGGGCTATGGCCTCGACCATGCGCCCGACGGCCCGGCGGGGCTGGAGAAGGCGCGTCACGGCGCGTACGACCTGATCATCCTCGATCTGATGCTGCCCCGCCTCGACGGCTTCGAGGTGTGCAAGCGCATCCGGGCGGAGAACACCTACACCCCCATCCTCATGCTCACGGCCAAGTCGGAGGAGTTGGATAAGGTGCTCGGCCTCGAACTCGGCGCGGACGACTATCTCACGAAGCCGTTCAGCATCCGTGAGCTGCTGGCCCGAATCAAGGCGATCTTCCGACGCATGGAGGCGGACGAGCGGAAAGCGGCCCGCGCGCAGTCGCCGAAACAGCTCGTCTACGGAGAACTGACCTTGTATCCGGAGAAACGTAAGGTGATGCTCGATGGGACGGCGCTGGAGTTGACGGCGAAGGAGTACGATCTGCTGGCGCTCTTCGCAGCGAACCCGGGGCGCACGTACAGCCGCCGCGAACTGCTCGACCTCGTCTGGGGGTATCAGTTCGACGGCTACGAGCACACCGTCAATTCCCACATCAACCGGCTGAGGAGCAAGATCGAGAAGAACCCTTCGGAGCCCCGGTTCGTGAAAACGGTCTGGGGAGTGGGCTATCGTTTCGCGGAGCCGGAGGAGCTGTAGCGCGGCAACGCCGCGAGGCCCGAAGCCCACCGCGCCCGGCCCCGTGCCCGAACTTCCGCTTCCACGCACGACGTGATCATGAAAAACTTCTTCGGCAGCCTGTACGGCAAAATCTCGCTCGTTTACCTGGTCTTGCTCCTCGTGCTCGGCGTCATCCTCATCGCGGTGACGGGGCGCTCATACATGCGCTTCACGCAGGAGGTCGACCAGAAGCTCAATCGTACGCTCGCGCAAAACCTGGCGCAGGAGTTCAGTCCCTACCTCAAGGACAGCGTCGACTATGACGCCGTGGGCAACACGATGCATTACCTCATGGTGATGAATCCGCGCGTGGAGATCTATCTCCTCGACCGCGACGGGCGGGTGTTGGCGTTCTTCGCCGATCAGGAAAAGGTGGTTCGGCGGCAGGTGCGGCTCGGTCCCGTCGAGCGCTTCCTCGCGAGCGCGAACGACGAAATGCTCCTCGGAGACGACCCGCGCAGCCTCGACCGGGTCAAGCCGTTTTCCGTCGCGCCCATCACGTACGGCGACGGACAAGAAGGCTACCTCTACGTGATCCTCGGCGGCGAGGCGTATGACTCGACGGTCGGCATGGTGCGCGAGAGCGCCATCGCCCGCATCACCTTCGTCGGCGTCGGAGTGATCCTGGCGTTCACGGCGCTGGTCGGGCTGGTGCTCTTCTTCTTCCTGACCAAACGCTTCCGGATCATGACCGAGGGCGTGCGGCGCTTCGAGGCGGGCGACCTCGCCCGGCGCATCCCGGTCACCTCCGAAGATGAGATCGGGCAGCTCGCGCGGGCCTTCAATCAGATGGCGGATACGCTCGAAGCCAACATGGAGGAACTCAAGAGCACGGATAACCTCCGGCGCGAACTCATCGCCAACGTGTCGCACGACCTCCGCAGCCCGCTGGCCTCCATTCAGGGCTACGTCGAGACGATCCTGATGAAGGATGCCGCGCTCACGTCGGAGGAGCGCACCCGCTTCCTCGACATCATCCACGACACGACCACCGGCCTGAGCAAACTCGTCAATGAGCTTTTCGAACTTTCGAAGCTCGACGCCCTTCAGGTTCAGCCGAAGCCGGAACCGTGTTCGCTCGCCGAACTGACGCAAGACGTGGTGATGAAGTTCAAACCGCGCGCCGAGCAGATGGCGGTGGAGCTGAAGGCGATGTTGCCGCCGCAACTGCCGATGGTCCGCGCCGACATCGGGATGATGGAGCGGGTGCTCTCGAACCTGATCGAGAACGCGCTTCAGTACACGCCCGAACGGGGAACGGTGCACGTGGGCCTTCGCCGTGAGAACGGCCACGTCCGCGTGTTCGTCTCGGATACGGGCTACGGCATCCCCGAGACGGAGATCCCGTTCCTTTGCGAGCGGTTCTACCGGGTGGAGAAGAGCCGGGCGCGGACCTCGGGCGGGGCCGGCCTCGGCCTGGCCATCGCGCAAAAAATCCTCCGTCTGCACGACAGCGCGCTCGTCATCGAGAGCACCGTCAATGTGGGCACCACGGTCTCGTTCGACCTCGCCGCCGGCAACGGCACGCCGCGCGCGCCGCGCAAAGCCGCCGTCCCGGCCTGAGACCGTCGCGCGTCCTTCCCCGCTGACGGCGAACGCTCGTATCTCCCCGGCGCGGGTCCGTTCCCATCCTTTATGCAATCATGAGCATTGCGTGATGGTCTCGTGATCTTCCGTGAGGCTTCGAGCACCCCGCTCCCGTTTCTTGTCCCCGATCGTCAATCAGGACAAGCTTTCACCATCCGGGAGACACAATATGAAACGCATCTTACGGCTCACGAGCCTCTTCTTTTGCATGGGCATCACTGCCGCGAGCGCGCAGACGGGGTTCTTCGAAGTGCGCATCGAGAACGTGGCGCAGGGATTCGCTTTTCCCGGCAGCGGGGCCTTCACGACGCCCGTGGGCATGACCGACCCCGCCGCCATCGGACCCGGCGGCGCATACGAGTTCACCTTCGACGCGGGACCCGGCATGAACCTCTCGCTCGCGACGATGTTCGTGCAGTCGAACGACCTCTTCTATGCGCCCGACGAAAACGGCATCGCGCTGTGGGATGAGGCGGGCAACCCCGTCGAAGGCGACGTGACGGACCAGCTCATGCTGTGGGATGCGGGCACGGAGGTCAACGAGGAGCCGGGCGAAGGCGCGAATCAGGCGCCGCGCCAGTCCGGGCCGAACACGGGCGAGGACGAGGGGGGCGTCGTGCGCCTGGTCGATGACGGCTTCACGTATCCCGCCGCGAACGAGGTTATCCAACTCACCCTGACCTATCTCGGCGACACGCAGTTCATGGCCCGCATCGAGAACGTGTCGGTGGAAGGCACGCTCGTCACCTCGACGGGGCAGATGCTCGCCGTGCCGCTCGCGCCCGGCGTGTGGGTGGTGCACACGACCCCGGCGCCGCTCTTTGCCGACGGCGAGGCGGATCGCGGCGACGGCCTCGAAGCGCTGGCCGAGGACGGCGACCCCGGCGCGCTGGCGGCGGCGCTGGCCGAAGACACGGGCATCACCCACATCTTCGCGCCCGGCGTGTGGGCCGCGCACATGGATCCGGCGCCGCTCTTTGCCGACGGCGAGGCGGATCGCGGCGACGGCCTCGAAGCGCTGGCCGAGGACGGCGACCCCGGCGCGCT
>NZ_JBWOPL010000125.1:0-59865 GCF_056451265.1 Rhodocaloribacter sp.
GAGCGGAGGAGGCCCGCTTCGAGGACATCGAACCACGCGCGCGAAAGCGGGAGGCGGCAGGATGGCGGAATGGAGCGTCAACCATCGCGCCTGCACGACCACGTACACCACGCTGATCGTGCTGGCCCAACTGCCCCGCGACCTCTCGTTCCGGGATGCCGGAGACGTAAAAATGAGCGGGCTCGCCTTCTGGAAGCTGACCTCGTCGGCGCAGGTGCGGCGGGTGCAGGCGGGCGCGCTGGCCCTGCAAATCGACAACGTCTTCCGCGACATCCGGGGGGCGGTGTACGAACCGGGCGTGGACCCCGACGCCGTGCCGGGACTCATCCGCGAGGCGCTGCTCCGCCCCGAGAACACCGTCGCCGACCTCGCGGCGCTTTTCGACGCCCTCTACCTTTTCTGGAGGGAGAACGATGCGACCTGACCGATACGCAGTGATCGTCCTCGCAGCGCTCTCGGTCCTCATGGGGACGCCGCGCGCGCAGGCGCAGGGCGTAGGCGAAGCCATCGTCGAACTGGCGCGGGACGGCGCGCGCTTCGGCCTCGACGCGGAGGCGCTAAAGGAACACATCCTTCGGGGCATCCTCGACCATCCGGAGACGCTCAACGCCTTTCTCCGCGCCTACCTCGAACCCCGGTCGAGCCTCCTGGCCGACCTCAACCTCTCGTTCAAAACCTTCGAGGTCAGCGGCGTGGATTCCGCCTCGGGGCTCGGGGTGGCGTACGACTTCGCGCGGGACCTCACGCACCGCCGCGTCGCCGCGCAGGCGGGCTTCGGCCTCTCGCTGGCCGCCGAGGGCAACGTGGCGTTCGAGCGGCGGGTCAACCCGGTGGATTTCCTGGCGACGACACTCGCCTTTCACCTGTACAAGTCGTGGGGCGGGACGGCCCGGGCGCGGGACCCCGACTATTTCGACCGGCTGAATGCGCTCGAAGACGAGTGGGTCCGGGCCGGGGACGATGCCGCACGAGACGCCCTCCGCCGCACGTTCACGGACCTCGTGCGGGAGCGGCTGCGGGATCAACTCTACCTCGACTTCTCCCTCGCGAGCAGCCTCGAAGCCAATCAGGATTTCACCGCCACGCAATGGGTCTTCGGGGCGGGTCTGGGCCTCGACCTCAAGCTGTGGAAGAACGGCTATCTGAACGTCTTCGACTGGCCCGCCGCCGCCCTCCGGTGGCTCTCCGGCTATGACGACGACCTCGAACCCCTCGGCGCGACGTTCCCCACGGTGGTCGTGAGCCTCGAACGGGTGGCCCCCGGCGACGACCCGGAGCGCGAGCGCCTCGCGGGGAAACTCGGCGGCTATACGCGGGCGAAGGTCGAGGTCGCCTTCAAAACGCCTGTGAACGCCGGTGCGTACGTCGAGGCCAACTTCCGGCACTATGCCGAGGTGAACGCGCCGGCGGCCATCCGAGGAGCCGGGCGCGACCGGGCGACGTACCTCACGCTCGCCTTCGCCACGGCCTTCGGTCCGTACGTGAGCTATACCACGGGCCGCCTCCCTTTCGACGCCGAGGAGGATCAGGTCTATGAACTCGGGCTTCGGTACCGGTTCTGAGCGCCCCACCTTCTTCGGCTCGCCGTCATACTGACCCCCAGCCCCCCGACACACCCGCCCATCCCTCCACCTCTTCAGCCCACCACTCCTGCGTTCGGAAAAAGGAAGCGCGGCGGATCCGGTGAGGGCTTCTCGCGTTTGCACTTCCGTCCTTTGCGGAGCCTCTTCCGCGTCCCGATCCCGAAA
Source organism: Rhodocaloribacter sp. (assembly GCF_056451265.1). Taxonomy (NCBI): domain Bacteria; kingdom Pseudomonadati; phylum Rhodothermota; class Rhodothermia; order Rhodothermales; family Rhodothermaceae; genus Rhodocaloribacter; species Rhodocaloribacter sp. The sequence goes on from NZ_JBWOPL010000125.1 coordinate 1,749, forward strand.
GCCGAAAGCGAATGGGGCCGCTCGCCCGACTCAACCGGTATTACTGGAAATACAAGCGCCTCTTCATCCCGGGGCTGTTTGCCGCGATGGCGTCGGCGGCGTTCTCCATCGTCGTGCCGATGGTCGTCCGGCAGGCCGTGGACAGCATCCCCCGCATGGTGACCCTCTACAAGGTCTTTCTCGGGACGCCCGTGCAGCCGTATCTGTACGTCGACTTTTTTTCGAGTCTGATGATCTTCGCGCTCGCCATCGTCTGCCTCAGTCTCTTCAGCGGCGTGTTCTCCTTTCTCATGCGGCAGACCATCGTGGTGGCCTCCCGGCACATCGAATACGACCTCCGGAACCGCCTCTACGAGCATTTACAGAACCTCTCGTACGGGTTCTATCTCCGGCACGCTACCGGCGACCTGATCACGCGGGCGACGAGCGACATCGAGCAGGTGCGCCGGTACATCGGTCCCGCCATCATGTACGTCACGCGCGCCGTCGTGGTGGTGGTGATGGCCATCACGACGATGTTCGTCATCTCGCCGCGTCTGACGATGTTTGCCCTCATCCCGATGCCGTTTCTGGCGTTGTCGGTGTTCTTTGTCGCGCGCATGGTGCACGTCCGGAGCGACGCGCTGCAGGAGCAGTATTCCACGCTGACGAGCCGCGTGCAGGAGGCGCTCTCGGGCATAAGGGTGCTCAAGGCGTATACGCGCGAGGAGGACGAAGCGCACGCGTTCGAGGAGGAGAGTGGCCACTACCGGCGGCGCATGCTCGACCTGGCGAAGGTCGAGGCGGCGTGGCAGCCCGTCTTTCTCATGCTCGTGGGTATGTCGACGATCATCGTGGTGTGGGTCGGCGGACGGCTCGTCATCGAAGGGGCCATCACGCTGGGCAACATCGCCGAATACATCATCTACGTGGCGATGATGACGTGGCCCGTGGCCTCGGTCGGCTTCGTCACGACGATGGTGCAGCGGGCGTCGGCCTCGATGGCGCGGCTCAATCAGATCTTCGATGAGCAGCCGGAAGTGGCCGAGCAGGCGCACACCGATCAGACGATCACCGAGCTCCGGGGGGGGCTGGCGTTCCGCGACGTGTCGTTTCGGTATAGCCCGGACGGGCCGTGGGTGCTCCGGGACATCGACTTCGAGATTCCGGCCGGCGGCACGCTGGCCCTTGTCGGGCGCACCGGCTCGGGCAAAACCACGCTCGTCGAGATGATCCCACGTCTGCTCGATCCCACCGAAGGCGTCGTCGAAGTCGACGGCCGCGACGTGCGGGAGATCCCCCTGGGCGTGCTTCGTGAACACATCGGCTACGTGCCGCAGGAGGTCTTCCTTTTCAGCGACACGGTGGCGGGCAACATCGCCTTCGGCAGCATGGAAGCGACCGAGGAGGCCATCGAGGAGGCGGCGCGGGAGGCGGAGTTGCTCGACACCATCCGCGACTTCCCCGAGGGCTTCGAGACGTTCGTGGGCGAGCGCGGCATCACACTCTCGGGCGGGCAGAAGCAACGCACCTCCATCGCCCGCGCCCTCATCCGCGATCCCCGCATCCTCATCCTCGACGACGCCCTCTCGGCGGTGGACGTGAACACCGAGCGGCAGATCCTCGGCCATCTCCGCCGCCGCAAGGGCCGCCGCACGCTCGTGCTCGTGAGCCACCGGATCTCCGCCGTGCAGGACGCCGACCTCATCCTCGTCCTCGACGAGGGTCGCGTCGCCGAGCGCGGCACGCACGAGGAACTCCTCGCCCTCGATGGTCTGTATGCCGGACTTTATCGCAAACAGTTGCTCGAAGAGGAGATCGCGGCGCTGGGATAGGAGGGGGCTCACGATGTTCACCGTCAGGGGCTCCCTTCGGTCGTGTCATAGACGCCCGGCGGCGCGTCAGGGGCTTGCCTCCGGCTCGCGCCAAGTTCGCTCACCCACACCCCCGGACCGTTCAAGCCTCCACTCCATTTCCCAAAAACCGAACCGAAGAAGCCATGATCATGGAACTGACGATCCTGGGCGTCGCCTCTGCCATGCCCGCGCACGACCGGCATTTCTCGGCGTCCGTTCTTCGGTACGAGGGCGCCGTCTTGCTTTTCGATTGCGGGGAGGGGACGCAGTTTCAGATGCTTCGCGCCGGCGTGAAAAGCCCGCGCATCGACGCCATTTTCATCACCCACTTCCACGGCGACCACCTGTACGGGCTCTTCGGATTGCTCTCGACGATGAGCCTGCTCCGGTACGAGGGACGGCTTCGCATCGTCGGGCCGAGGGGCCTCGCGGCGGCGGTGCACGCCACGCCGGGGCTCGCCCGCAACGGCTTTCCCTTCGAGATCGAGTTCGTAGAGCTCGACGAGGGCTTCGGGCGCGCGATCGTCTATGAGACGGACGCCTTCGTGGTGACGGCCCGGCCGCTGGAGCACAGCATCTTCACCGTGGGCTATCGCTTCGAGGAGAAGACCCGCCCCGGCACGCTCGACGTGGAGCAGGCGCGGGCGCTCGGGGTGACCGACTACGCGCACTATCGCGCCCTCAAGGCCGGTCGCGCCGTCACGTTGCCGGGCGGGCGGGTGGTCGCGCCGGAGGAGGTCGTGGGCCCGCCGAAGCCGGGGCGGTCCTTTGCCTACGTGACCGACACGCGCCCGTGCGAGGGCGGCCGTCAGCTGGCCCGCGGCGTCGACGTGCTCTATCACGAGGCCACCTTCACCGAGGACCGGCTCGAAAGGGCGCTCGAGACGAAGCACGCCACCGCCCGCGAAGCCGCTGCCGTGGCGAAGGCGGCAGGGGCGAAGCGCCTCCTCATCGGCCACTTCAGCGCGCGGTATGCCGACCTCGAGCCGCTGCTGGCCGAAGCACGGGAGGTTTTTGAGAACACCGAGACGGCTGAGGAGTTAAGGCGATACGTTTTCGAGAGCGGATCGGTGGAACGGAGTTAACGAGCGCCCGAGGCGGGTTTTGGCGGGCATGATCGAACGGATACTTGGCAGCGGAAAAAGCAAAGAGCAAATCATCGGGTGAGGACGTCGCCGCCGGCTTCGACGGGAAGCTGTTGCGGCGGATCGTCACGTATCTGATGCCCTACAAAGGCTGGGTGGCGCTTGCCTTCATCTCCGTGATGACGGTCGCCTTTCTCGGTCCGCTCCGCCCCAAGCTCGTCCAGCTTGCCATCGACCGGCACATCGTCTCCGGCGACCTCGACGGGCTCCACCGGATGATCTTCTGGCTCATCGTCGTGCTCGTCGCCGAGGGGCTGCTCTCCTTCCTCAATGCCTATCTGACGCAGTGGATCGGACAGCAGGCCATCTACGACCTGCGCACGCGGGTCTTTCGCCACATCCTCCGGCAACCCCTCCGGTTCTTCGACCGGACGCCGCTCGGCCGGCTGCTCACGCGCGTGACGAGCGACGTAGAATCGCTCAGCCAGATCCTCTCCGGCGGCGTCGTCACCATCCTCGGCGACCTCTTTCGGCTCGTCTTCATTGCGTACTTCATGTTCACCCTGAACGTGCGGCTCGCCCTCGTGACGCTCGCGGTGATGCCCGTCATGCTCTGGGCGACGATGTGGTTCAAGGCGCGGGTGCGCGATCAGTACCGGGAGACGCGCAAGCAGGTGGCCCGCCTCAACGCGTTCCTTCAGGAGCACATCACGGGCATGCGCATCGTGCAGCTCTTCAACCGTGAGGCCGAGGAACTGCGGCGCTTCCGCAAGATCAACGACGAGCACCGGCGCGCACACATCCGGACGATCTTCTTCTTCGCCCTCTTCTGGCCCGCCATCGACCTGATCTCCTCGACGGCGCTCGGGCTGGTCATCTGGTTCGGCGGGGTGAGCGCTATGACGGGCACGCTCACGCTCGGCGTGCTCATCGCCTTCATCCAGTACGCCCGCCAGTTCTTCGAGCCCATCCGCAAACTCTCGGATCAGTTCAACATGCTTCAGAGCGCCATGGCCGGCGCCGAACGCATCTTCGACCTCCTCGACCGCGACGAGGCGCTCCCCGAGCCGGAGGAGCCGGTGCGCCTCGATCGGGTGCAGGGACGCATCGAGTTCCGAAACGTGTGGTTCTCGTATACCGCGCCTCCGGACTACGACCCACAGCGCGACGGACGGGAAGGCGGCGTCGACTGGGTGCTCCGGGACGTCTCGTTCACCGCGGAGCCGGGGCAGACGGTCGCCATCGTCGGAGCCACCGGAGCGGGGAAGACCACCATCATCAACCTGCTCCTGCGTTTCTATGAAGCCCAGCGCGGGCAGATCCTCGTCGACGGCGTGGACATCCGACGCCTTGCGCAGACCGACCTCCGCCGGCACATCGGCCTCGTGCTGCAGGACGTGTTCCTTTTCTCCGGCTCCATCGAACGGAACATCACGCTCGACGACCCGCGCATCGAGCAGGAGAAGGTGGAGGAGGCCGCCCGCATGATCGGCGCGGATGCCTTCATCCGCCGGCTGCCGGCAAAATACGGGCACGACGTGCGCGAGCGCGGCATGTCGCTCTCGCACGGACAGCGGCAGCTCCTTTCGTTCGTCCGCGCCCTCGTCTACGATCCCGAGGTGCTCGTCCTCGACGAAGCCACGTCGAGCGTCGACACGGAGACGGAACACCTCATTCAAAATGCCCTCGAACGGCTGATGGAGGGACGCACGTCCATCGTCATCGCGCACCGCCTCTCCACCATTCAGCACGCCGAGCAGATCCTGGTGATGCACAAAGGCAAGATCCGCGAGCGCGGCACGCATCAGGAACTGCTCGCGTACGACGGCCTCTATCGCAAACTGTACGAACTTCAGTACAAGGAGCAGGAACGCGCCGGCGCCGCGTGAGCGTGTCGGCCGAAGGAATCCCTGCGGAACGCCGGATGGGTGGAATGGTCGCGCTTTATGATATATTTTGTGCGGATCCGGCAGAGCGTTCGCATCGGGAACAGGGGTTGCGTCGCGCGCCATGCGGGAGGCAGCGTTTGTCTTCCGATGGAGCGGCCGTTTCGCAAGACACGCGGCGCATGAAGAAGGGACGATGCCGCCGTCCTTCAACGCCATCGTTAGTGTTTTACCTTGTATCGTTTTCTTGGACGACGGTTTTTTTCCAGTGCGTGCGTCCCGGGAGGCTCCCGTTGTCTATCGTCGTATGATATTGTATTGCAATGAGTTGGTTAGGGTTATTTGACGCCGGCGGCTTGCCGACGATGCTAGAGTTGGTCCTGGGCGTCCTGACGTTGGGAGTGGTGAGGTCGAGCGATCGGGGCCAGGGGCGTGAAGCGGAAAACCGCGCGGAGGAAAGCCGGGAAAGCCTGGATGGGGCCGCCGGTTTTTATCGAGAGATGCTCGATACGGCGCCGGTCGCAATGTTCGTGCTTCGCAAAGAGGGTCGGATCGTCTATGCGAACGAGGCCGGCGTGAACCTCCTTGGCGCATCCGGGCCGGAGGACGTCCTCGGCGCGACGGCCGTCGCGTTTCTGATACCGGAGGAGCAGGAGGACGCCTGGGCCAATCTCCGCCGGGTGGGGACGAGCGGGCTCCCGGAGAAGGTCGAGCGCACCCTGGTCCGGATGGACGGCCGGCGGCGGAGCGTCGTCGTTTATCAGCGGCCGATCCGGTTCGAGGGAGAGCCGGCCGTGCAGTCCGTGCTCATCGACGTCACCGAGCGCAAGCGTGCGCAGGCCGAGCTCGAATCCACGGTGTCGTTGTTTCGGTCCACGCTCGAGTCGACGGCGGACGGGATTCTCGTCGTGGGCCTTGAACGGGAGGTCGTTGCTTTTAATGAGCGCTTCCTGGAAATGTGGCGTCTGGGTCCGGAGATGAAGGAGGGGGGAGATGCGCGGGCGCTCGTCCACATGATCAAGGATCAGTTCGTGGATCCCGAGGCGGTCATGGCGCGGACGGAGGCGTATTACCAGACCCCGGAGCGCGAGGGGTTCGACGTCCTCCGCTTCCGGGACGGGCGCGTGTTCGAGCGGTACTCGCGTCCACAGATGATCGGCGGGCGGATCGTGGGGCGCGTATGGAGCTTCCGCGACGTGACCGCGCGTGAGCGCACCGAGAAGGCCTTACGGGCCTCGGAGGAAAAATTCTCCAAAGCGTTCCGGGTCAGCCCGATCGCCGTGGCCATCTCCCGCCTCCGCGACGGTCGACTCATCGACGTCAACGAAGGGTTCGAACAACTGACCGGCTTCTCGCGGGACGAGGCCATCGGCAGGACGACGGACGAACTGGGGATCTGGGCGCTCGACGACCGTTCCCGCATTTTCGAGATCCTCGAGCGGGAGGGGCGGTTGCGGAACGTCGAGGCTCTTCTTCGGACGAAAGCGGGCGACGTGTGCGCCGTTCTCATCTCCTCGGAGGTCATCGAACTCGAGGGAGAAACATGTCTGATCGGCATCACCTACGACGTCTCGGAGAAGAAACGGGCCGAAGAAGCGCTCCGGGTTTCGCAGGAGAAATTCATGCGCGCGTTCCGTTCGAGCCCGGACTCGATCACGCTTACCCGCCTGCGGGACGGAATGTTGCTGGAAGTCAACGAGGGGTTCGAGCGCATCACCGGGTTCTCTCGGGAGGAAGCCGTCGGGAAAACGGCTCTGGCGCTCGGACTGTGGCCGCCGGGCGAACGCGAGCGTATGCTGACGGCGCTCAAGGCGTCGCGGCGGATTCTCGACTTGCCCCTGCAGTTCCACGTTCGTTCCGGGGAGACGCTGGATTTCCTGTTCTCTGCAGAAATCTTTGAGTGGGAGGGGGAAGCCTGTATGGTGGCCATCTCCCGGGACGTGACGGAGATGCGCCGGGCGGCCGGAGAACGGGAACGGCTGATCCACGAGCTCGAAGCACGGAACGCCGAGCTCGAACGATTCACCTATACCGTCTCGCACGACCTGAAGTCGCCGCTCGTGACGATCAAGAACTTTCTCGGCTTCCTCGAAATGGACCTCGCCGGCGGCGAGATCGAACGGACGAAGCGGGACATCGATCACATCGCCTCGGCGGCGGACCGGATGGCGCAGTTGCTCGACGAGTTGCTCCATCTCTCACGTACGGGCCGGATCGTCGCGCGCAAGGAGCGGGTCTCGCTGAGCGTGCCGGCGACCGAGGCCGTCACGCTCCTCGCCGGGGAGATCAGGCGAGCGGGCGCGACGGTGGATCTCATGCCGGACATGCCCGTGGCGACGTGCGATCCCGTGCGGATGGTGGAGGTGTTTCAGAACCTCATCGGCAATGCCGTTCGGTTTTGCGGGTCGGGGGCCCCGAGCGTCGAGGTGGGCGCGCGCGAGAACGGGGCGGGCGAGGTGCTGTGCTGGGTGCGCGACAAAGGCCTGGGCATCGAATCCCGGTACCACGAGAAGATTTTCGGCCTGTTCGAACGTCTGGATACGGGTGCGGGAGGGACCGGCATCGGGCTGGCGCTCGTGAAGCGCATCGTCGAGGGGCACGGCGGGCGCGTCTGGGTGGAGTCCGAAGGCCTCGATCGGGGCAGCACATTCTTTTTCACCCTTCCGTGCGAAGGCGCATAGTTCACGCCGAGTTCATCGCCGAAACGGCGCGGCAGGCCCCCGCCCCCCGTACTTTTTCGGACGATCCCACCCATTCTATCCGAAAACCGATGAGACGAATGAAGCCTTTCTTCCTGATGATCCTGACGATGACGGTGTGGGCCGGCGGACCGGCGGCCTTCGCACAGGTCGCGCCGAGGACGGCCGCGAACATCGATGCCTCGGGCGATGCGTACACGTACTTCAGCCTGCGCGAGAACAAGGTGGTCCCGGTCGAAGACGAGAATGCCGACGCCTGGGATCTGGCATTCAAAGGGGCCGAGGTCAGGGTCAACGGGATGGCGCAGTATGTGGACGAGGCCTTCGAGGACCTCGACGAAGCGCCCGAAGAGGGCTATGTGAACGGAGACGCGCTGCCGGGCGGAAGCGGCGACGGATGGTTTCTCTATCAGGCCGACGTCCACGTCGTGATTCCCGTCCCGGACCGGGTGCTTGTCGTGAAGACGAAGGACGGCAAGTATGCGAAGGTGCAGATCCTGAGCTATTACAAGGACAGCCCCGACGGCGCGCCTTCGGGACCGGCGCGGTTCTATACGATCCGCTACGCGTTTCAGCCCGACGGATCACGCGCGTTCGATTGAAGCCGGTTCGGGGGCGCCGGTTTCGAGCCACTGGCTGTCCCCGATGCCGGGCCGGATGCGGATCACGCCGAAAGCGGCCCGAACGGTGATCCATCCCACTGTGACGAGCCAGACGCCGGTGAGCGTGGGGTGGGTGGCGTCGAGCCAGAGGAGGGCCGATGCGCCGAGGCCCGTGGCGAGGAGCATGACGTTTCGGAGAAAGCGGTAGTCGCCGGCGCCCCAGTGGAGGCCGTCGGTGGCGAAAGAGAGCGCGTTGACGGGCTGGGAGAAGGAAGCGGCGAGCCAGGCCGGGTGAAAGAGCGCCGCCGCCGCGGGCGGGACGAGGAGGCGGCGCACAAGGTCTTCGCCGAGCCACATCGCGAGGCCGAGGACGGCGCCCGTGCCGAGGCTCCACGCGCACACGATGAAGGCCACGCGCCGCGCCTGCGCCCACCGCCCCGCGCCCACGAAATAGGCCACGAGGCTCTGTCCCGTGATGGCGAAGGCGTCGAGGAAGAGGGCCGTGAAGAGCCAGACCTGCCGGACGGCCTGATGCGCCGCGCCCGCGTCCGCGCCGATGCGTGTGGCCGTGCGTGTGGTGAGCAGGAGGAAGAGGGTGAGCAGCCCCGTTCGAACGAAGAGGTCGCCGCCGACGCGGAGCAGACGGGCCGCATCGCGCAGGCGCAGGCGTTCGGCGAGGCCGAGGCGGCGAAAAACGACGGCGAGGGCCCACGCCGCGCCGAGCCACTGGCTGACGGTGCTCGCCCACGCCGCACCTGCGATGCCGAAGGCGGGGATGGGGCCGAGGCCGAAGATGAGCGCGGCGTCGAGGGCAACGTTCAGCCCGTTCACCGTCACGGCGATCCACAGGGGCGTGCGCATGTCCTGTAGCCCGCGAAGGGCGCCGAAGGCGGCTACCGTCATCAACACCGCCGGCGCGCCGAACCACCGGATGCGCATGTATGCGACGGCGACGGCGTGCAGTTCGCCCGAAGCGCCCATCAGCGTGGCGGCGGGCCCCGACCCCATCCAGCCGACGCCGATCATCACGAAGCCGAAGAGCGCGCTCATCGCCAGCGCCAGCCCGTTGATCTGCCGGGCGTCGGCGGCGGCTCCGGCTCCGTAGGCCTGCGCCACCTCGGTCTGCGTGCCGATGCCCAGGAAGTTGAAGATCCAGAAGACGCTCGAGAGGACCATCGTCCCCACCCCGAGCGCCGCCAGCGGAACCGCGCCGAGATGCGCCACGAACGCCGTATCCACCAGCCCCGTCACCGGCTCGGCGATGAGCGAGAACAGGACGGGGACCGACAGCGTGACGAGCGTGCGGTGCGGCCGACGGACGAAAGGGTGTTCGGAGGATGCAGTCAGGGGCAAGACGAAGCGCCGTTTGCAGAGATGGTGCGGATGCGCCACACACCCTCACCGCCGCGTTTTGTTTCGATCGACCCCGGCCGCCGCCGCGAGAGGCTCAGCGCCGCACGATGCGCGCGCGTTTGAGGTCGTCCAGGGTGCGCGCGCCGAGGCAGAACATGGCGATCTTCAGTTCGTGGATGATGCGCTCGGCTTTCGCGGCGACGCTTTCGGGGGCGTCGAGGGCGGGGGCGAGGAAGGGGGCGGCCATGCCCACGAGGTCTGCGCCGAGGGCGATGGCCTTTGCGGCGTCGAGGCCGGAGCGGATGCCGCCGCTGCCGATGAGCGTCACGCCCGGGACGGCGCGCACCTGCCGGATGCTCTCGGGGGTGGGGAGGCCCCAGTCGGCGAAAATTGCGCCGAGGTCGTCGTTGTCGGCCCGCCGTCCTTCGATGCGCGCCCAGCTCGTGCCGCCCACGCCCGCCACGTCGATGAGGCGGAGACCGCGCCCGGCCAGCGCCCACGCCGTCTCCCGCGTGATGCCGCTGCCCACCTCCTTGACGACCACCGGCACGCTCAGCCGCGCCGCGACGGCCTCCATCTTCGCGAGCAGCCCGGCAAAATTGCGCTGTCCCTCCGGCTGAATGGCCTCCTGAAGGGGGTTGAGGTGAAAGACGAGCGCGTCGGCGTCGATCATGCGGACGGCGGCTTCGCAGGCGTCGAGGCCGAAGCCGTAGTTCAACTGCACCGCGCCGAGGTTGGCCAGGAGCGGGATCGTGGGGGCGGCGTCGCGGATGCGGAAAGAGGCGGCGTGCGCCGGGTCCTCGAGGGCTTTGCGCTGGGAGCCCACGGCGAGCGCGATGCGGGCTTGCTCGGCGCCCAGTGCCAGGTTTCGGTTGATGGCCGCCGCCGCGTCCGTCCCCCCCGTCATCGACGAGATGAGCAACGGCGCGGCCAGAGGCTTGCCGAGGAACCGCGCGCGCGTGTCGATCTCGGCAAAGTCGAGCTCCGGCAGCGCCTCGTGCTCGAAGACGTAGTCGTCGAAAGGGTTTCGGTCGGATTGCATGCCGGCCTGAAGCGACAGAGCGATGTGCTCGGCTTTGCGGTCGCGGGCGCCTTCGGGGTCGGTGGGGCGGCCTTTCATGAGGAGAGCTACGGCATGGGTAGAGGGCAGAGGGGCCTGCCGGTCACATGAAGCGGGGTCACATGAAACGGTAGGCGAGAACGATGATGTTCAGAAGCACCACGCCGAGGAGGAGCACCCGTTCGATGGAGCCGAAATAGCGCACCCCCCAGCGGTCGCGACTGCTTCCGAAGCCCTTGTGGTCGTTGATATAGAGCACGCGGACGACGAAGAGGACAGCCAGCGCCCCGAGCACGGCGAAGCGAAGGCCTCTGAGGTAGATGAGCCCGGCGCTCGCCAGTCCCATCGCCAGCGTGAGCCAGAAGACGAACGGCTTCGGCCATCTCCGAAGCTTTCGATACTTGACGTGCCACGGGCGGTTATGCCGGTGTGAGGGCGCGCGGCGGTGTTCGGATTTTGCGGTCATGGGATGACGGAAGAGCGCGGATGATCCGGGAAAAGCTATATCGCAATTCTTCCTCAAAAAGCCAAATGGCGGCGGCGCGCGGTCAGAGGTGGGTGCTGAGGGTGAACTGGTGCAGTCCTCCGAGCGACGACCATGAGTTGAAGGCATAGTCGATGCGGACGCGGCGGATCCGTATCCCCACGCCGAGGCCGAGACCGGCCAGGTCGAGACGGCTCTTGAGCTTGAGATCCTCGTGCCGGCGGTGGTTGTATCCGAAACGGAGTTGAAAGGCCTCGCTGAACTGAAACTCGCCGCCGAAGGCGAGGTGATAGAGCGCGTTGTCGACGGCGGTGGCGTTGTCGGGCGTGTCGTTGAGGTTGTGGAGGTTATACCCCATCACGGAGATCAGGAGCGGGAGGTGGGTCAGGCGTTTGCTGAAGCCTACGCGCAGGTCCAGGGGCAGGTCGTCCCGGGTGGTTCCGAGGGAGGAGAGCGTCACGCCGAGGTTGTTCACCGAGGCGCTGAAGGTCAGGCTGCGTTCGGCTATGTGGTACAGCACGCCGAGGTCGGCAGCCAGGGCGGAAGCGTTGAACGCGTCGATGCTGCTGTAGATCAGGTGCACGTTGGCGCCGTACCGGATGCGTTCGTCGTACGTGCGGGCCGCACCCAGGGTGAGGGCCACGTCGGATGCGCCGAAGGCGCCGAGGCGTTGGCCGGTTTCGTCGGCCCGCTCGAAGGAGCCCCAGCTCAGGAAACGCAGACCGAGGCCGAACGTGCCGAGGCCCTCGTAATGGCGGCTGTAGGCGAGGAAGCCCGCGTTGACGTCGCTCAGGTGGTTCAGGTACGAAAGCGAGAGCGCGCCGTGCATCTGTTCGTTGAGCAGCGCCGGATTATAGAACATTCCGTTGACGTCGTCGCCGTAGACGGCGGCGTACGATCCGCCGAGGGCCGCCGCGCGCGCCGAAGGTTCGAGGCGGAGGAAGGAGAAGCCGGTCAACTCGCCGGGCTGAGCCTCGACCCGTGTAAAGGAGGCCGCCAGGAGACACAGCAAGAGACAACGCAGACGCATGAAGAATCTCGGGTGGTGCGGGTGGAAAGGGAAAGAACCCCCGGCGGTGGTACACTTCAGCGGAAGCGGTTACCCAACGGGCGGGGCGCGCGCGGGAGAAGCGCGGCGTGCAGACCTTCATCGAGCGCGTCGTAACGAAGCGGCGTATAGGCGAAAGAGAGGGGGCGAGAGGGGTTGCTTGTACGGCGGGGACGGGGCTTGGTTCTGGAAGAGAAGCGATCGTACCTCGGCATAAGATACACGCCGGGCGAGACGGAAAAAGGGGGAAAAACGAGGGATCCACAGCGGATGGAGGCGTGTGATGTTCCGCCTCACGCGGGAACGGATCGCCCGGGCGCGGCGTGAGAGAGGCGGCCCTTGCCGGGCGAGCGTTTCGGTCCGGAGCGCTCGTTCCGTGTGAGGGCGAACGCGTATTCCCGAAAGCGAAGCGAAGACCGGCGACCCGCTCGTGCGGTTGGCACATTTTTCGTTCTCACACGTCCGACCTTTAAATCAGGCGTCCTTTGCCCGTCGCTGCGTCAGGATGGCAGGATTCGTTTCGGAACCCGAAGCGGGCGCGGACGCCTGCAACTTTGTCACCGGTCTTCCCCGGACCCCGATGAACCCCAAGTTATGCTGGATATCATAAAGAAAGTTTTCGGCGACAGTAACGAGCGTAAGCTCAAGAAGCTGTGGCCGCTGGTTGAGGAGATCAACACCCATTTCGAACAACTCCAGGACCTCTCCGAAGAAGAACTGCGCGGCAAGACGGACGAGTTTCGCCGGCGCATCCGGGAGGCCGTGGCCGACATCGAAGCCGACCTCGAAGCCATCCGGCGGCGGCTGCGCAGGGTGCCCGAGGAAGTCGTCGGCGGCGACGGACAGGCGCGCGAGCAAGAGCGTCTCACGCTCGACGATCGGCAGGAGCTCTACGACGAGATCGACCGCCTCGAACAGGAATGGCTCGACACGGTCGAGGACGTGCTCGACGAATTGCTGCCGGAAGCCTTCGCCGTCGTGAAGGAGGCCTGTCGCCGCATGGTCGGGAAGTCGTGGGAAGCGGGCGGCCAGATGGTCGAGTGGAACATGGTGCCCTACGACGTGCAGCTGCTCGGCGGCATCGTGCTGCATCAGGGCAACATTGCCGAGATGAAGACGGGCGAGGGCAAGACGCTCGTGGCCGTCATGCCGATGTACCTCAACGCCCTGGTCGGGCGCGGCGTGCACCTCGTCACGGTGAACCCCTACCTGGCCGAACGCGACGCCGAATGGATGGGGCCGATCTTCGAGTACCTCGGCCTCAAGGTGGACGTCATCGACCGCTACGAGCCGCACTCGCCCGAACGCAAAGCCGCCTACCGCGCCGACATTACCTACGGCACCAACAACGAATTCGGCTTCGACTATCTCCGCGACAACTCGTTCGTGATCGACCCCGATCAGCTCATGCAGCGCGGGCATCACTACGCCATCGTCGACGAGGTGGACTCGGTGCTGATCGACGAAGCGCGCACGCCGCTGATCATCTCCGGCCCGGTCCCGCAGGCGGAGCAGAACCGTTTCGAAGAACTCAAACCGTCCATCGAGAAACTCGTCTTTGCCCAGAAGAAGCTTGTGGCCAGCCTCGTCACACAGGCGGAGAAGCTGCTCAACGAACGCGACCAGGCGCTGGAAGCGGGGGACAACAAGAAGGCGAGAGCGCTCGAAGAAGAGGCCGGCCTGGCGCTGCTCCGGTCCTGGCGCGGCTTCCCGAAAAACAAAAAGCTCCGCAAGCTCCTCGGCGAGCCCGGGGTCGAAAAACTGCGTCAGAAGACGGAGTACTTCTACCTCCAGGACAACGCCAAGAACATGCCTTTCGTCGATGACTACCTGTATTTCGCCCTCGACGAAAAGCAGCGTTCCATCGAGATGACCGAGAAGGGACGCGAGTTCACCTCGAAGGTCGCGGGTCTGGAAAGGGACCTCTTCGTCCTGCCCGACCTCGGCGAGGAGATCGCTCGCATCGAGCGGGAGCACCGGGAGAAGGTCCGGGACCTCGAAGAGCAACTGGCCGCCGACACGTCGCTGACGGAGGAGAAACGCGCGCACAAGCTGGACAACGACCTCCGTCTGCTCCGGAAAGAGATGGAGGAGCAGAAACGGCAACTCTATACCACATACTCGGAGCGCGCCGAGCGTTTGCATGCCATCGAACAGTTGCTGCGCGCCTACACGATGTATGAGAAAGACGTCGAATACATCGTGCAGGACGGCAAGGTGATGATCGTCGATGAGCACACGGGGCGTGTGCTCTCGGGACGGCGCTACTCGGAAGGGTTGCATCAGGCCATCGAGGCGAAGGAGAACGTGAAGGTGCAGGCCGCCACGCAAACGTATGCGACGATCACGCTCCAGAACTACTTCCGCATGTACCACAAGCTGGCGGGCATGACGGGCACGGCCGAGACCGAAGCGGAGGAGTTCTATAAAATTTACAAGATGGACGTCGTCGTCATCCCGACGAACCGCCCGGTGATCCGGAAAGACCTCGACGACCTCGTCTTCAAGACGAAGCGGGAGAAGTTTCGCGCCGTCATCGAGAAGGTTCGGGAATACCATGAGCGGGGGCAGCCGGTGCTCGTCGGCACGACGACCGTCGAGGTCTCGGAGATGCTCAGCCGCCTGCTGCAGCGGGAGGGCATCCGGCACAACGTGCTCAACGCGCGCCAGGACCGCGTCAAGCAGGAGTCGATCATCGTGGCCGAGGCGGGGCAGCGGGGCGCGGTCACCATCGCGACGAACATGGCCGGGCGCGGCACCGACATCAAGCTCGGCGAGGGCGTTCGTGAGGTGGGCGGCCTGGCCATCCTCGGCACCGAGCGGCACGAGAGTCGCCGCATCGACCTGCAGCTTCGCGGCCGCGCCGGGCGCCAGGGCGACCCCGGCGAGAGCCAGTTCTACGTCTCGCTCGAAGACGACCTGATGCGCCTCTTCGGTTCGGACCGCGTCGCGAAGGTGATGGACCGGCTCAACCTCGAAGAGGGCGCCGTCATCACGCATCCGTGGGTGAACAAGAGCATCGAACGGGCGCAGATGAAGGTGGAACAGAACAACTTCGCCATCCGGAAACGCCAGCTCGAATACGACGACGTGCTCAACGCCCAGCGGCAGGTGATCTACGACCGCCGCGTGCACGCGCTCAAGGGCGAACGGCTCCACGGCGACCTCCTCGACATGGTCCGCGAGGTCGTCGAAGAGATCGTCAGCCGGCATTACGACAACGGCGCGCTCGACGAGATGCGTGAGGAACTCCTCCGCACGATCGCCCTCGATTTCACCATCGACCGGGAGGAGTTCAGCCGCCTCGGCGAAGACGGGATGATCGATCGCGTCTATGAGGCTGCGGTCAACTTCTACGAGCGCAAGCGCGACGTGCTGGCCGAGCCGTTCCACAACAGCATGCGGCAGATCGCCGAGAGCGATCAGGAGAACAAGCCCGAGCGCGTCTTCGTCGACTTCACCGACGGAAAGCGTGTCATGCGCGCGGTGGTGAAAGTGGAGGACGCCCTCGAGACGCGCGGGCAGGAGGTCAACGACGCGCTGGAACGGGTGTCGATGCTCTCGTTCATCGACATGCACTGGACCGAGCACCTGCGCAACCTCGACGAGGTCAAGGAGGGCATCGGGTTGCGGGCCTACGGGCAACGCGACCCGCTCATCGAGTACAAGATGGAGGCCTTCAAGCTGTTCAAGGACATGATCGGCGCCGTCAACCACGACATGGTGTCGTTCGTCTTCCGCGCCGGCCCGCTCGTGGACGGGCAGCAGGCGCGTCGTCCCGCCCGCAGCACGCAGCGCCGTCGCCTCGACCCCAAACGCGCCCGCTCCTCGCACGTCTCGACGCAGTCCTACGGCGTGAAGGCGGGCAAACAGAGCGCCGCCGAGCGCGACCCGACGGCCAAGGCGCAGCCCGTGGTGGTCGGCGAGAAGGTGGGGCGCAACGATCCGTGCCCGTGCGGCAGCGGCAAGAAGTACAAGCACTGTCATGGAAAGCACGCGTGAGAGCGGCGCGCCGCCGTCAAGGGCTCGCCCTTCGGTTCGCGTCCCGGCTCCGCCTCAAGTTCACCCACACCCCCGGACATCCAACCACGTCTGAAATCCGCCCGTGCTTCGGTCGTTATACATCCGTGATTATGCTCTGATCGAGGCGCTCGAGGTCGAGTTCGACAGCGGGCTGAACGTGATTACCGGTGAGACGGGTGCGGGGAAGTCGATTCTCATCGGGGCGTTGAAGATGATCCTCGGCGAGCGCGCTTCCACCGACGTGATCCGTTCCGGGGCGCGGAAGGCCGTGATCGAGGGGGTCTTCGACGAGGCGAACCCGCCGAAGCTTCGCGCGCTGCTGGAGGAGCACGGCATCGACGTGCAGTCGCAGATGATCCTCCGGCGCGAGATCTCGGCGACGCAGAGCCGGGCCTTCATCAACGACACCCCCGCCACCGTCTCACTCATGCGGGCCGTGGCGGCGCAACTCATCGACCTGCACGGGCAGCACGAGCATCAGTCGCTCCTCCGCACCGAGACGCACCTCGAACTGCTTGACAACTTCGGCGGGCTCGGCAGCCTCCTCGAAGCCTATCGCCGGAAATACGAGCGGGTCGCGGGCCTGCGTCGGGAGCGAGACGCGCTCGTGCGCCGCGAACGGGAGCTTCGTCAACAGCAGGAACTCTACCGTTTTCAGATCGAAGAGATCGACCGGGTGGCGCCCGAAGAAGGGGAGGAGGAGGCGCTGGAGGCCGAACGCCGCGTCCTCGAAAACGCCGAACGGCTCTATGAGGTGACGGCGCAGCTCTATGAGATGCTCTACGAGTCGGACGCCGCCGTTCACGATCAGCTCGTCGTGGCGCGCAACGCGCTTCAGGACCTGGCCCGCGTGGACCGCGACTTCGAGGAAGCCTTCGGCGAGATTCGTTCGGCGCAGATCATCGTCTCCGAGGTGGCGAAGTTTCTCCAGGAATACAATGCGCGGATCGAGTTCAACCCGGAGCGGCTCGAAGTGATACGGCTCCGGCTCGGCGAGCTCGAGTCGCTCAAGCGCCGGTACGGCGGGACGCTCGCCGCCGTGCTCGAATACCGGCGACGGATCGGCGCGCAATACGACCTCGCCGCCGACTTCGAGGGGGCCATCGCGCGGCTGAACGGGCGCGTGGCCGAGGCGCAGGCGGAGCTTTCCGCCGCCGCCGAGCGCCTCTCCGCGAAACGGCGAGAGGTGGCCGAACGCATCGAGCACGCCATCGCCGCCGAACTCGGGCGCCTCGGCATGAAGCGCAGCCGCTTCGAGGTCCGGTTCACGCGTCGGGAAGACGCCGAGGGGTGGATCACCTTCACCGACGGCGAGCGCTTCACGGCCTTTCCGAACGGCATGGATCAGGTCGAGTTCTTCATCTCCACCAACGTCGGTGAGGCGCTTCGCCCGCTCGCGCGTGTGGCTTCCGGCGGCGAGATCAGCCGCATCATGCTCGCGCTCAAAACCATCCTCGCCAAGAGCGACCGCCTGCCGATCCTCGTCTTCGATGAGATCGACGTGGGCGTCTCCGGACCCGTGGCCCACAAGGTCGGCGAGAGCCTGCACGACCTCGCGCTCTATCACCAGATCATCACCATCACACATCTGCCGCAGATCGCCGCGCTCGGCGACGTGCACTTCGCCGTCGAGAAATACGTCGAGGAGGGGCGCACGAAGACGAGAATTCGCCGACTCTCCGAACTCGAACGCGCCGAAGAGGTGGCAACGTTGCTCAGCGGTTCCGAAATTACCGAAGCTGCCCTCGAAAGCGCGCGCGAACTGATCGCCGTCGGGCGGCGGAGCGAGAAAGATTAGGCGGGACGTATGTTTCGGGTCTCCGCATCCTGCGCCCCGGCGCCTCACAGGCTCCACGCACGCTCCACGCACGCATCCTTCAGAATCACATCACGGAGAACATGCCGATGGTCACCGACAAAACGGCGGAGATGCTTCGTCGCGCCGAGGCCGGCGTCCTGGCCTATTTGAACGAAGCCCGCGACGCCGGACGCATCGACGAACAGTTGTACCGGACCGCCGTGGCAAACACGACGCCGAACCTGAAACTCTGGCTCGAAGATCCGAACATCGACCGGATCTCCTCACGCCTGAAAGAAGGTGTTTTCCGCGCCATCGAGGGCGAACGGTGGGAAGACCTCGTCAACGCCTACCGGCAGAACCTCCGCTTCGGTACGGGCGGCATTCGCGGCATGATGGCCTTCGACCGCGACTCCATCGTGCAGATGTTCGACGAAGGCATAGACGTGCCCATCCTGAAGGGGCCGAACACGATCAACGAGATCGTCTTTCTGAAGACGTCCGTCGGCGTTGCGCAGTTCGGGAAGGATCAGAACCCGGCCTTCGAGCGCATCGTCATCGGCTACGACAGCCGCGTGCGGGGGCAGGACTTCGCCCGCATGATCGCCGAACTCTTCCTCGCCTACGGCTACACGGTGTATTTCTTCGATGAGCCGTGTCCGTATCCGGAGGTCACGTTCGCCATCCCGCACCTCAAGGCGGACGTGGGCATCCTCATCTCGGCCAGCCACAACGACTACCGGTACAACGGATACAAGCTCTCTTCGGCCAACGGCTCCCAGTTCGACCCGAAGGAGCGCAACGAGATGTACAACGACTACATCGCCACGGCCACGACCGACGGCATCAAGCTCATGAGCTTCGCCGAGGCGCCGGAGGACCGGCTCTACTTCCTCGGAGGGGCGGCGCCGGTCGAGGGCTTCGACTATGGCGGGCGTGAGGGCAACCTGATCGACATCCACGCGAAGCACCAGGCGCACGTCAAGACCTTTCTGCTCACGCCCGACCTCGCCGAGCGGCAGGCGGCCTCGGACGATCCGCTCGAGATCGCGTACTGCGCCTTTCACGGGGCCGGGCGGAAGGCCGTGCCGCGTTTGCTCAACGACGTCGGCCTGACGCGCGTCCGCGCCATCCATCACAACGGCCTGAACGACCTGAACGGCCTGTTCCCTTCGTTCAAGAGCGATCCCGGAGAGGAACAGCAGCCCGATCCCGGCGACCCCCGCGCGGCGGAAATCGCCGTCAATGCCTTCAAGGCCGAGTACGGCGAAGCGGCATGGGATGAGATCGACATCCTCATCGGCACCGACCCGGACGCCGACCGGTGCGGCGTGGTGGTGAAGGCGCCGGAAGATCAGCGCGACGTCTACGGAGGCAAGGATTATTACCTCATGCCATCGGATGATCTGTGGACGCTCCTGATCTGGTACCGGCTCTTCCGGGAGATCGAGCATTACGGCGCGGTGAGGAAGCCGGAGGAGAAGTTCATCACGCTCTCGCATACGACGTCCGAGAGCCTCGTGCGGCTGGTTCAGAAATACGGCATCGGCGCGGTCAAGACGTGGGTCGGCTTTGCGGCGCTCTCGGCGGCCACACGCGACGTGTGGGAGGGCAAACAGAAGCTCATCGCGAGCCTTCACGAAGGGCGGAACGACCAGTACGTGGACCTCTGCCACCCGTTCGTGTGCACCGCGTACGACCTCGACGAACGGCGCTCGTTCAACATCGGCGCGATGGAGCAGAGCAACGGCTTCTCGCTCCTCGGCGGTCCGCCGCCGGACAACCGCTCGCTCGGCGTCGGCGGACACGTGCGCGACAAAGACGGCACCTTCGCGGCGTTCCTCGTCGCCGAGATCGCAGCGTGGGCCAAAGAGCAGGGCACGAACCTCATCGAGTTGCTCGACCGGCACGTCTACCTCGATCCCGAGATCGGGCTGTTCATGACGTTCTACGAACCCGACCCGCTCGACGGCGAATACCCCGGCATCGAGGGCGACCGCATCAAGCTCGCCATCCTCCGCCGCGCGCTCGCGCTCTTCCAACTCGCGCTCGCCGGCGACCTCGAAATCGGGGGCGTGCCCGTCAAGTCCGCCACGATCTACCGGACCGGAAAGTACGACTCCATCTATCCGGCGACGTGGCACTTCCAGTTCCCCGACGAGGGCATCCGGTTCTATTTCGACGACGAAAAGCTCAACCACCTGACGATCCGTCCCTCCGGCACGGGCAACTCGCTTCGTTTCCACATCCAGCTTCACACCGTCCCGGCGGCGGAGGGGCTCGTGGCGGCGAAACAGGCGCTCAAGGAGCGGGGAACGGCTCTCATGGACGCCCTTCGTGAGGTGCTCAAAGCGCCGCGCGGATAAACGCCGCGCGATCGGGGATCCGGGGCGTCCCGCTTCCGGAAGGCGGCGTCGGCTCCACCGGGCGACTCTCGTCGGATGCACCTCAGCTCCGCCAACGGCGGCGGTTTCACCGGATGGGATATGATGCGCGCTTATAGGGAAGCAGCGGTGCGGCTCGTCCGCGAAGGCGGGATCATCGCGAAGGACATGATCCGCCGCATCGACATCCGCGCGGACAAGGGGCAGGGCGACTTCGTCACGACGGCCGACCTGACGGTGGAGGCGCACATCCTCTCGCAACTCGGGCGCGCCTTCCCCGAACACGGCTTCTTTTCGGAAGAGCGCGGCGGCGAGCGCACCGATGCGGAGCACGTGTGGGTGCTCGATCCCATCGACGGGACGAAGCATTACGTGCGCGGCAACCCGATGTATTCGGTGTCGCTGGCGCTGCTTCGGGACGGGACCTCAGTGCTCGGCGTGGTGTACGTTCCGGAGGTGGAGCAGTTTTACGTGGCGGAGCGCGGGGCGGGCGCGACCCTCAACGGGCGTCCTTTGCACGTCTCGGAGGAGACGGCGCTCGAACGGGCGATGCCGTGCGTCGAGATCCCGAGCCGCCACGCCGGCGGGGAGGAGCAGCGGTGGGCGTTCGAACGGCTGGAAGCGCTCATCCGCCACACCCAGCGCGTGCGCATCGTCGGCGTCAGTTCCATCGGGCTGTGCCTGTGCGCCTCGGGCGCCTTCGACGTGTACGTGAACCTCGGCAGCGGCTGGAAGCCGCACGACGTGGCCGCCGCCCGTCTCATCATGACCGAGGCCGGAGGGCGGTACGAGACGGCGGGGCAGCGCATCGTCGCCGGGCCGGAGACGCTGTGCGGCCGGGTGAAAGCCGAGCTCGGCTGCATGGACGCCGGGCCGGAGGAACCACTTCAGGATCCGAGGGCGTCGAGATAGGTGCGGATGCGCTCGGGTTCGAGCCCGCGTGTGCCCTCGGCGTTTCGCACGGCGTCTCCGGCCACGGCCTGCCCGAGACGGACGGCGGCGTGGAGGTCGAGCCCGGCGAGGAGCCCGAAGAGCAAGCCCGCATGTGCGGCGTCACCCGCGCCTATGGTGGGACCCGTGGCCGGACCGAAGCGGGTCGTCAGCGGCGACACCGACGCGTGAAAGAGGCCGGCGTCGCTCGTATGCAGCCGCGCCCCGTCGCCGCGCCAGACGTACGCGCCCGAGTGGTCGTGGACGTGCAGGACACCCTCGAACGCCTCCCAGAACCGGGCTTCCACGGCATTGTACTCCTTCCGATTCATCGAGACGAAGTCCGGCGGCGCGCCTTCGGAGAGACACCGTACGAGCGACGGCACGTCGATGTCCACGGCGATGCGGATGCCGGGAGAGGTCGTCCGGAGCGTGGTGATGATCTCGCGGTAGAGCGTCTCCACGCCGAGCGGAGCCGAGCCGGCGAGCACCACGAGCCCGGTGGGCGGGCTGCGGCGGAGGGATCCAAGCACGACCGTCTGCTCGGCGTCGGACCAGTGGAGCCGGGGACTGAAATTGAGCAGGTCGGTCCGGTTCCGTTCGTCGAAGAGGTGGATGCACCGGCGGTCGGCGATGAGGCCCTCCCGCGGGGGGAAGCTTTCATACGTGAGCGTGATGCGCCGCATCTCCCGGCGCTGAAGGGCCTGCACGAACACGGCGCCGGGGGTGAGGGCGGGGGGCGCGTCGTCACGGGGTCGGCTCTCGGCGAGGAACGTGACGAGCGTGGCGCGGAGGTCGTCGCGGCGGGCAGGCATCGCGACGGGGGGGGCGCCGAGCAGCCGATCGAAGACGCGCGCGACGTTGGTGGCCTTGCCGCCGGCATAGAGCGCCTTCACGCGGGGGCGCATCTTCGCGTCGTGCCGGGGGACGTCGAGGAAGGTGATCGTGCCGTGCACCGGATCGCGGCGCGCGTAGCCCGTCTCCGGCGACGGCTCGAGGCCCCATATCTCATCCGCGGCGGGCGCGAACTCGAAGATCGTGACGGCAGGGATGACGTCGAGCCTCATGAGCGTTCTCGGACCGGACCGGAAGCAACGGACGGGCGGTCATTCTAAGAAACGCGAAGCGGCTCTACAAGCATCCGACGAAAAAGAGCGGCGGGACGGGGCGTAAGCTTCACGTTCCGGGAATCTCGAGCACGTTCTCGATGGCGTCGACGAGGATTTCGGCGTCGCGTTCGTAGATCTCGTCGGTGGGGTGACAGCCGTCGCGCGTGTCTTCGGGCGCGAGGGTAGGGAACCGCTCGATGCGCACGAAATCGTCCGGGAAATTCGCTTCGAGATAGTCCACGAGTTCGACGGCCACTTCGGGACCGTAGGGACCGGGCGTCTCACAGGAATCCTCGGTATAGTCGGACATCGGATTGATCAGGATGGGCGCGCCCCGGCTGATGCGCTGCAGGAGGGCCAGCAGATCCGCCACCTGTTCCTTTTGAGCGAGGGAGGCCGTAGGCGTTTCCTGTCCCTGAATACCGATCATCCAGTATATGAAGGTCGGGCGTTCGTGGTTTTGCTGGGAATAGGAGTACTGATTGCGAAGCCCGCTGAAGAGATAGTTGCGGTCGTCGGGGCGCGGGCTCACGAAGATCTTCTCGTCCTTTTGAAGCACGTTCATGGGGGCGAAGACGCCGGCATAGCCGATCCGCTCCGTGGCTTCTGCGGTGCCTTTCGTGTTGCTGAAGCCGACGACGAAGCCGAAGTGGGTCGGGCCTGCCTGTGCTTTTTGGACGAAGGGTGAGACGTTCGAGGAGGGGTTCTCCTGTTCGACGACTCCCACGGTTTGCCCGCCGGCGTCGCACCCGAAGAGGATCACGGGGAGAGCCAGGAAGAAGAGGGAGAGAAGGGAGGAGCGGGAAAAGGGGACATAAAGGGTGGTGACTCTTGAGGGCATGGGCTGACTGGATTAAGGGTAGCGATGCAGGGAGCGCGTATCTCCTTGTAGTGTCTGGCGCCGGGCAGGTGTTACGGGTTCGGCGGTCTTTCAGAGCGTTTTCGTCGCTGCGAATTGTGCGCCGAGGTTTCGGCAGAGTCGTTCGAGGAAAAGCCGGTCCGTCTCGTCGAAAGCGGCCGGGGCGTCCGAGTCCACGTCGAGGACGGCGAGGAGGCGTCCGTCGGGCGTGAGGACGGGCACGACGATCTCCGAGCGTGTGGAAGAAGAGCAGGCAATGTGCCCGGGGAACGCCTCGACGTCCGGGACGAGCCGGGTGCGGCGCTCGCGGGCGGCGGCTCCGCATACGCCCTGACTGAAGGGGATGCGGAGGCAGCCATGCCCCCCCTGATACGGTCCAATGACGAGCAGATCCGGCGCGACGGCGCGGTAAAACCCCGTCCAGTCGAAATGCGGGAGGCTATGATGGAGTTCGCACGCCACCGTCGCCATCGCGGCGATCCAGTCGTCTTCGCCGTCGAGGAGGGCATCGATGCGGGCGAGCGTCTCTTCGTACAGCGCGGCGCGGTCGGTCTCGGTGGGCATCGGGGCGGGCATGCGTCGGGCGGGGGTCAGGGCTGCACCTTCACGCCGCGCCAGAACGCGACGCGGTCCTTGATCTGAGCAGCGGCGGGTTTGGGGTCGGGATAAAACCACGCGGCGTCTTTGTTCCGCGCGCCGTTCACGACGATGGAATAATAGGCGGCCACTCCTTTCCAGGGGCACATGGTTCGCGTCTCACTGGCCTCAAAATAGGCGGGATTGATTGCGTCCGCCGGGAAATAATGGTTGCCTTCGACGACCACGGTGTCGTCACTCTCGGCCAGGACGGTCCCCTTCCAGATTGCTTTCATGAAAACCTTTGATCAGTCCGGTGAATGGATGGCGCGTATTTCGGGAGGGGTTCTACTCGGCCGCCGCCGATGCGTTTCGTGGGGGCCGGAGGATGGATTTCACCTATTGTTCGAAAGTGCTTTTTGTCTTATGATGCGCAGCCGATACCTGTGAGGACGAACGACGAAAGAACCGTCAATGAGAAGAGGTTGCCATGAGGGTGCAACGAGAAGATATTTTTTTCATGATGCGGGAAGTGTTCCGGGCCGCCTTCGATCTGCTCGAAGGGAGTGATGCGCTCACCGACACGGTCAGTCATGTGCAGACGGCGCATCTGAACGCGTTGCATCGGTCGCTCGAGGATCTCGTCGCCATCCGACAGGCCTTCGACGACGACCATCCACGGGCGTTATGAGCGCAGACGTGCGGCGCGGTCGTTCCGACCGAAAGGGGGGCGGCATCCTGCACAGGCTGGCGATACGTGCGTGTGGGATCGTGGCCGGTGGGGGCGTCCTCATCGCCGTATTGGGCATGTTCCGTTTCTCGCTCGGGTGGATCGTCGCGGGAGCGGCGCTCTACGTGCTCGGCGGCGCGCTGGGGGAACGGTTCCGAAAGGGTCGCGCGAAACGGTGAACGAACCGGTCGCACGCGTGCGAATTTCCGGGAATCGAGCGTTTACGTATAGGCAAGGGCGCGGCCTCCGAAGCGGGGGGCGCGTGCGCGCGAACGATCATTTTCAGGACCGGCCGTTACATGCACCTCTCCCCGAAAGAAACCGTCGAACTGGTTTTTCAAACCCTGGAAAAAACGTTTCCGGACGTCCTTTTCGCCGTGCGGCTCGTCGCGCCCGTGCTGGCCGACCTTGCGGAGGAGCCGGGTCGCCGGAGCATCGAGGTCGTGTGGCTGAAGGGGCCCAGCCGGGAAGCCGTGGCCGAAGCCGTCGAGCGGTTTCAGGGCATCGAATGGGATCCGCGCACCGGCAGGCTGCGCCGGGCTACCCACTGGCTCGTGGATGCGAACGGCGGGTTGCGGCGCGTCACGTACGGCGCCGACTACATCTTCTGTGAGGGACCGCTCGATGCGTGATCGGCGAGGCCTCAAACATCGGTGCGGCTGACGAGCCTGGGCCCGCCCGCCGCACCGACGTCAAACGAGTCGAACGTCTTGAAGGTCAGAGCGCTTCTTCGCCAACCGGGAGCAGTTCCACCTCGATGACCTGGTCGCTGAAGTCAGGTTTTCCACCATAATCTTCGAGGAGCCAGTAGCCGTTGCTGTCCGTCTCGGTCCACCCGTTGCCGCCATACGTCTGGTTTTCGGAGTCCCATGAGGTAGAGCCGTAGCCGTTCTGTTTGGTGTCGGAGAGCTTTTCGTCGCTGAAGAAGAGATCCTCGAAGGCGATGCGCCAGACGCCGGGGCGATCGGGGTTCTCCTGAATCATCGCGTATTTCCCCTCGGTCATCTCTTCGAGATTCCCCACGTCGGAGACCAGGGCTTCGCGGGTATATTCGTAGGTGTCGTCCGTGATCGGGATCACATGCCCCTCCTCTTCGCACGAGAAGTCGGCGTCGACGGCCATGATGAAATTCATCGTAGTGCCGGGGTCGAGGACGATGTCCTGCGGTTCGGTGGTGGCGCCGTCTCGGTTGTGACCGGGTGTGAAGATGAGCTCCGGCTCGGGCTGATCCTCCGGGGCCGTGTCGGGCAAGATGCGCTGAAGGTAGATCGCCGAGCAGTACCCGGCCATCGATTCGAGGAAGGAGACGCGGAGCGTGCTCGGTTCGGTCACCTCGAGGATGCCGTCGTCGAGGAAACCCGCTTCGTCCGACTCGGAGCGTATCTCGTGCTCGTTGATCGCATAGTAGCCGATCGACTCGACGGCGAAGGTAGAGGCGCTGGTGAGATAGACGCGCGCCTCATAGGAGCCGCCCTGATACGAGCCGGTGATGTAGCCCTGCGTTCCGTTGACGCGGTCGATGGTTTCTTCGAGCGTATCGTCCGGATACTCGCGCTGGAGCCGGCGCGTCCGAGAGAGGACGGCGTTGTGCCCCGAGCGGGCGATCTCACGGGCCACCATCTGGCCCTGCCGTTCCGCCTGTCGCCAGTCGGTCTGAACGGAGGATTGTTTGTACTGGAAGAGCAACGTGCTGCCACCGATGATGGACGCCGTCGCCAGTAAGATTGCAAGCTTACCCATAAGAACCTCCCTGCTGCAGATGATCTGGAAATAAAACCCTCTCGGGTATGCCTTCCCCTCCGGGCATGCCTGGTCAGTTTGGAATGAGGAGTGTGGAGCCGTAATAGACTTTGCGCACCGCCGTCGTCTCGGTCTCGAACGGTGTCACCATCGAGAAGCGGATGCGTGTGTTGAGGATCGCCGCGGGGTCGGCGGTCGCCGTCGCCACGGGATCGGAGACCGGGGCGGCGTCACGGTCGAGCATCTCAATCTTGAAGAAGCCGATCAGCGACGAACTGCCCCCCGCATCCTGCCATACGCCCCCGTCGTAGCGCACCGAGCGCGAGAGACGAAACACGTCGATGGTCTCGTGATCGATGACGCGGGCGCCGGTCTTGTGGAGTTGATAGCGGGTGTCGATGCGGATGGTGTCCGGGGGCGTCACGCCGGTGTCGAGCGAGTCGCGGGAGAACGTATAGTCGATGGTCACTCCGGCGGAGTCGATGGGGTTGGTGAAGGGGACCTCCTTCGTCTTGTCGATGTTCTCCCCCAGTTTGAGGAGGTCCTCCTCCATCCACGTGGCCAGGTCGGATGCCTGGTTCTTGACCATGTAAGTAGAGGTCTGCTCCAGGTTCATGCCGGAGAGCTTCAGTTGCAGGCTGAGCAGCATCAGCATCACCGTGGCGCCGACGAGCGCAGCGCTCATGTTGTCGAACAAGAGGGTCATGCATGCATACGGTCTGGGAGCGGACCCCGCGAGGCGCCCGGCTCAGAATTCGTAGGAGAAGATGCGGGACAACTGCACCGGCTGTGCGAGGTAGGGTTCGAGGTCGCTGCCGGGCCAGGTGTCTTCGACCGTGACGGTCACGGCCTTGCTGAAGGTGCGGCCGTCGAAGCGTTCGAGGTTTTCATCCACGTAATAGACTTCCACATCGACGTTGAAATAGACCGTGTCGACGCCCATCGCGAAGGGGATGAGGGCGGTCTGCATCTTGTGGAAGTCGTCGATGTCGTCGCACAGGTCTACGCCCGCGCCGAAGACGCTGCACCCATGACCGGGGGTGAAGTGATCCGTGGCGTTGACGAAAGAGAAAAGGTCGAGGTCCGCGAGCGTGCCGGTGACGGCGCCATCGAGGACGGCCTGATCGTACGGACGGGCGCGGATGACCTCCATGACTTCGAGGGCCACCGAGCCGGCCATCTCTTCGATTTCGCGGGTGACGTCTCGTTGCTGGTTGAAGACGTACTGTTGCTGGACGTTCAGCGTATAGGTGGTCACCAGCATGATGGCTACGAAGGCGAGCAGCGTCTGCGGCATGATTCGTACCGGGCGAGCGTGAGCGACAAATGCGGCGGCAACCTGAACGGGATCTGCCTTCGGCATGGATGGAAGGCAGGAGGCCGGGGTTTTTTTGGTTCGGTTGCGCCGCTCTCTATCCGAGGTTCGTTTTTGGGAAAAGGGGGTATGGTTTTGATCGTCGTGATCCGGACAATCTTAAACGAACCCTCCTCTTTTTCTCGGACATTTCCACAAGCGCCCGGCCCACCAAAAAAAGAAGGAAGGCGCGCCGGAGCACGCCTTCCTTCTCCTGGTTAGAGGGTATCTGACCGGTGGAGCCGGATCAGTTTTACTGATCGTTTTTGCCTCCCCACTGGTCGTGAGCGACGATCCATGACGAGGATTTCAGCGCGGAGAGACGAGAGGCGAGTTTGCCGATGGTCTCGGTGCTGTAATAGATCTGGGCCTGGTTCTGCATGGTAAAGTGCAGGGCTCCGCGGGGGACCTCGGCTCCTTCGTCGTCGTCATCGCCGTCTTCGCTAGCGCCGTCATCATCGCTATCGCCGCTGTCGTCGTCGTCGAAGTCGCCGCCGTCGTCGTCGAAGTCGCCGCTGTCGTCGTCGTCGTCGTCGCTCGCGTTCGATTCGGCACAGGAGCCGACGTAGTCGCCGTGCGCGAGGTGCGCATCGACGGCCGGTTCGCCGATAATGATCGTATGCGCGTTGTCGACGTTGCCGGGCGGGATGTGACAGATGGTCACTTTGTTCTGCCCTTCGTCGTCGTCGCCTTCGTCGTCTTCGTCGTCGTCTTCGGAGGCGCAGTCGTCCTCGTCTTCGCCGTCCTCGTCTTCGCCGCAGACGTCGCCTTCGTCGTCGTCGGACTCGGATTCATAGCTGTCGTCGTCGTCGCCGGAATCGTTCTCGTAGTCGTCCTCGGTGTCGGCTTCACAGGAGCCCCAGTAGTCACCGTGGAAGATGTGTCCGAGCGCGTCGAAGAAACCGACTTCCATCGTGGTGTTCGTTTCCACGTGGCAGATGGTATAGTCGTCTCCGAGCCCGGCCGGACCGGCCAGGCCGGCGGCCCTGAGGTTTGCGAGTTCCGGATATGCGACGCTTTCAGCCGGGGTCGGCGGAGGATTCTGCGCGATGAGGTCCTCCAGCGTGGGAGGAACGTCAGGCGGCAGTTCCGTCCCGGGCGTCCGGCCGGTGTTCATGGAGGTGGTGCATCCATCTCCTTCTGAGAGCGTCACCAGGGTAACGAGATCCTGGAAGTCCGCTGCCGAGCTGCTGAGGTTGGTCGTCCCGAGTTCGAACAGGTAGATGACCTGATTCGGGTCCAGCACCATCATGTCGTTGTCGACATAGGGCGCAACGAAGTACATGATGTCTTCCTGGCCCATGAAGCCCGAGATATCCGGCACGGGATCGCCGTTGCGCAGCACGATGACGTTGGACGATCCGCCGTCGGAGTCCACGGTCATGTACGTCTTCCAGTGGCTGTTGCTGTTGCCGCTATAGCTGGATTTTTTCTTGAGCCATGCGCGCCCCGTGATGTTGATGGACGTACCCGCGGGATAGTCGTTCTCGACCATGTAGGTGCGCGGGTTTTCGCCGTCGTTGACATTGGCGTCTACCGGGAGGTTGAGCGATCCCCAGGGCGCGTAAACGTCGCCGCCAATTTCAAACTCGGTGGTGACCATGAGGTCGTAGACCCCGCTGGCGCTGATGGCTGCGCCCAGTACGGTGACGGATGCATTGAAGCATTCCTGAGGCACGACTTCGTCATTGTCGATGTCGAACGTAACCTCGCCGTCATTGTCGGAGTCGTCATCGTTAGAGATTCCGTCGTCGTCGGAGCCGTCGTCGTCATCATCGTTAGAGATTCCGTCGTCGTCGGAGCCGTCGTCGTCGTCGTCATCGTTAGAGATTCCGTCGTCGTCGGAGCCGTCGTCGTCGTCGTCATCGTTAGAGATTCCGTCGTCGTCGGAGCCGTCGTCGTCGGAGCCGCTCTCCGCTGCGCCCTCGCCGCGTTCATGGCGGACGAGCACGCTGCCGAAGAGGACCGAGGAACCTTCGTGCGTGACATACAGGTCGCCTTCGCCGGAGACGAGCACGATGCCGTTCCAGCGCGCATTGGCCTGCATATCGAAATCGCCATTCACGACGAGCATACCGTAGCCCGACATATTTCCGGTGAGCGTCGCGCTGCCGTTGACCACCACGATCGTCGGATAGTCGGCCGAGCCGAAGCTTTCATTCGTCGAGAAAACCTGATCGCCGTCATACGTTTCGTCGGCATTGGCCACGGCTTCCTCATAGAGTTGGTCGAGGTCGACCGGGATCGTAGCGTTGATGACATTGTCCTGGTTGGTCAGGCCGCGCACCCGTTCTTCGAGACCATCAGCGAGTGGTTGGGTGAAGGACTCCATGACGTCGTTCGTTCGCGTCCAGATGCCGCCGACGGGTGTGCCCCATCCACTCCCTTCGGGGATGTTCTCGGTCTCGCTGGTCGGTCGGGTGTCTTTCCCGCTGATGAGGAAGTCCGTCCCGTTGAAGTTGACTTCGGCGGTGTCGGAGTCCACTACGACGGCCGAGGGGAGAGAGCTCAGGCGCGTGAGCTTGGCCTGGGCGGTGTACGAAGCGTCCCCGTACGTGCCCGTGGCGGAAACCACCACGGGGCCGGCGGAGGAACCGCTGGCATAGGCATCGAAGGAACCGCCCATATACCCCGAGACGTCGTTCTGGGGACGCTCGGTGTCGTATTCCCGCCGCACCTTGCTGGTCACCGCGTTCATGGCCGAGTTCGCGATTTCACGGGCGAGAACCTCTTCTTCATAGTTCGCGCTGATCTGCGTCGTTTCGAAAGACGATCGCTGCACACCGATCATCATCGACGTAAGCATCAGCGTCGCTGCTGCAGATAGAATGAGTGCAAGTTTTCCCATGGTTTTTTACCGTCTGGTGCGCAGGGATATCAGCGCTTTGGTGTTACAAAGAGCTTGTATGGTGCGTTTTATTTCGTCGGTGAATCAAAGGTTGGCCGGGGTAAAGGTCCTTGACCAGTTCGATGCCTTGAGAAACCCTTTGTCGGCGCTGAAGGGAGGGATCACCGAATAGCGAACGTGGATTGTTTTGGCTTCTTCCGGCGAGCTCACGGGGTCGCCTTCCACATTGCGCAACTCGACGACGAATTCGCTCATACGGGCAGGACTGCGCCCCGAGATCGTTCCGTTGACGATTCGCCGGACCTCGAAGAGCGGTATCTCCTCACCATCGAGCTCCAGGGTGTCGGTCGGGACTTCCGTGTACCGCACCACCGAGAGCGCCGTATCGTCGGGGTCGAGGAGCATCAGGAACTCGATGGTGGTTTCGGTGACCTCGTTGAAGACCGAAGTCCCTGCCGGAACGCCGAGTCCGATATTCTTGAAATCGAACTCGATCATCTCGGACATCTCCAGGATCTGACGTTTGGAGGCATAATAGCTGGTCTGATCCACCACGGCTTCACTCGTGCGAAACTGCGAAACGGCGAGAATCAGGATTACCGTTCCGCCGATCATGGTTGCCGTAATATGATCGAGAAGTACTTGCATAAACCTTCTTCAGGGGTGAAAGCAAACGAGCTTTGGTCGGTGAAAAATCACGGGTATGAGTACACTCGGTTCAGCGTGATGGGCTGCTCAAGGCTGGGGTGGGTGACCGTCAGGACGACTTCTTTGGAGAATGTCGGTGTGTTCGAAACCTGAGTAATGTCGTCTTCATCCACGTAATGCACTTCGATCTCCACGGTGAAGCCCATGTCTTCGTAATCGGAGACGTAGATGTAGGGCTGAATCCCGTTGAAGTCATCGATGTCTTCGGCCTGATCGTAAACGCCGCCCGTCGTGAACGGCAGCGGCGTCAGGTCATCGACGTTGGAGACGAACCCCGTAGCCGTTGCCTCGTCGAAGGGCTTCGAGCCGATGTAGTCGAGGATGTCGAGAGCTGCTCCGGTGGCGATGGTCTCAATCTCGTTGTCAACCATCGTCACGCGCGCGTTCAGGATCGAGCGCTGGTTGACCAGCGAAATCTGCATCGTGATGAGCAGGGCCACCAGGGCCAGAAGAGTTTGCGACATAACGGTTCGTCTCTGTGCTTTTTGCGTTTCTCCGGGGGCCGATCCCGGAGGCGTGGAAACCAAACAGTGAGAGCTGTCGAAAGGTGTATCGGCAAACGAAAAAAAATCTTAAATCACCCGGAAGGGCCGCGCGGGTGGAAAGAGGAGAGGGCCAAGTTCGCGCTCCGGGCGGAGAGGGGCCCCGGCGTCGAAGGGGGAAGCGGAGCCGACGCTACAAGGGCGCATCGTCCGAGGAGAGGTCGTCGAGGAGACATTGCAAGATCGCGACGTCGATCCACCGGCCCTCATGAAAACCGATCTCTCGCTGAATACCGACGCGTTCGAAACCGAATTTCCGGTGGAGGGAGAGGCTGGCTTCGTTTTCGGCCCAGATTTTAGCCACCACGTGGTGATAGCCGTAGGATCGGCATCGGGTCATGAGCGCGGCCTGGAGGCGTGTGCCGCACCCGCGACCACGGTGGTCCCTTCTCACATAGACCGAAGTCTCGCAGCAGAAACGATAGCCGGGTCGGGAACTGTAGCGCTTGAGGATGCCCCAGCCGACGACCTCTCCCGCTTCGCTCATGACGAGGAGCGCCTCGCGGTCGTTGAAGCGCTCCATCCAGCCGAGCACATCGCGGGCAGTGTGCGGCGCCTGGTCCATCGTGCTGTCGCCGGCGGCGATGGACTCGTTGTAAATGGCGGCGATGGCGGCTGCGTCTTCGGGGCGGGCGTCGCGGATGGGCACGGTCGGGCTCTTTTCACCGGAGGGTTCGAAAACAATATACGAACCCTCCGGTGAGGCGGGACGCGCCGGCGCGTCTCAGCTGCCCGAAAGGACCGCGCGGAGGGCGGCCTCGGCGTTGATCATGCGACCGACGCGGTCCGAGGCGGGGAGCGTGCTTCCGGTCTCGTGAAGGAGGGCGTAGATCGCCTCAGCGGAGAGGTCGGGGTCGAGCGCGCGCAGGACCCCGATGAGCCCGGCGACCATCGGCGTGGACATGGACGTGCCGCTGAGCGAGACGTACCGGTCGTTCGGCTGGAGCGAGAGGATGTGGACGCCCGGCGCGGCGAGGGGGCGGGCCAGGCTCGTATTCGTGTTCGAGAACCGCGCCTTCTCCAACTGCTCGTCTACGGCGGCGACCGTGATGACGCCTTCGACGTTCGAGGGCATGTGATAGCGGGCATCTTCGTCCGAGTTGCCGGCCGACGTGACGACGACGGCGCCCTGCGCCTGTGCGAACGTGATGGCTTCGACGATCACCTTCGGCGGAACGGGGGAACGATCGCCGAGGGACATCGAGATGACGTCGGCCCCGTCGCGGGCGGCATCGATGACGGCCTGCGCGATCTGCTCGAGCGTGCCCATCCCTCCGGCGTTGAGCGCCCGGTAGCCGGTCACCTCGATGAAGCGTCCCTCCCAGTTGAGGGAGGCTACGCCCACGCCGTTGTTCGTGACGGCTCCGGCGATGCCCGCGCAGTGGGTGCCGTGCCCGTGCTCGTCGGATGCGCCGGGGCTGCTTCGGAAGACGCCGCCCACGTCCTCGTGCCCGGCATCGACGCCCGTATCAACGATGGCGACGACGGCCTTGCGCACGGGCTCGAGGTCGCGGAGCAGGGCGTGCGCCTCATGGGCGTGGATCGCGTCGAGGCCCCATTGCCGGGCCACGAGCGGGTCGTTTTCGAGCACGCGCTCGTCCCGGGTCGCCGGGCCTTCCGCCTCCGGCACGGGCTCCAGCCGGATCACACGGTTCAGCTCGACGTGGTCCACGTTCTCCCGGTCGCGACGGAGGGCGTCCATGAGCGGGGCGAACGTCGAGGGGTCGCCAAAGACGAGGTACGTCTGCGCCAGGTCCTCGTCCAGGGCGCGGGTGAGCTTCGGGAAGGCGCGCTCGTAGCGGACTCCGAATGGCCGGAGCACGGGCGCGATCTCTTCGATGTCGTCGTCCGGGCCGAGCTCGATCAGGAAAGACTCCGCCTCCGTTGCGGCATCGACGCCGAGCAGGCGTTCGGCGCCGAAGAGCAGACCGGCAAGGCCGAGTGTGAGCAAGCCCAGGGCGAAGAACGGCTTGGCCGTCGCGCGCCGGAGCGCCGACAGACCCGCCGCCAGCAGAAATCCGACGCCCACTTCGGCGGCCAGCGTCGTGGCCGAGTGGAGCAGGCTCGCCCCCGAGAACAGGTGCACGAGCACCGCACCCGCGAAGAGACCGATGCCCGCCAGCGCAACCAGCGGCTTACGCTCGCGGCGCGAGGCATCCCAGGCGATGAGCATGAACGCGGCGACTGTGAGAAGGGCGGAGACGTGCATCGGCGTAGGGGTTTGAGGGCGCGCGATCAGGCGAACCCGCGGAGAACGTGCATGAGTTCAGGCTACGATGGGACCCGCGCAGGGGTTTCGTTGTACATCAAGCGCGAATTCAGGATATTTCACACGAGACCTTCACGCGGACGCACCCTATCTTCAGCGTTCCTCATGCGTGCACGACCATTGGATCTAGCGGGATGATGATTGATCAGGCTAACCCCGTTCAGACGACCTTCCTGCATCAGGCCTTCGGCTTGCAGATCGCTTCCTGTCTCCCCCTACCGGCTTTTCTGGAAAGCAATGGAGACCAGTGCGACGTGACCATTCGCTATGGCGCGGCGCCGGAGGAACTTCCGGAAGCGGTCTGGAAGGGCGTTCGGTTTCAGGCGGCTCCCGGGCGGTTGCTCCTCATCGTCGACGACGTGGCCCGCTACCTCGTGCGGGACGGACGTGAGATTGTCATCGATCGGGCGCCGGGGGCAACCGATGACGACGTGCGCCTCTTCTTGCAAGGCTCGGCCTTCGGCGCGCTCTTGCAGCAACGAGGATTACTGGCGTTGCATGCGAGCGCCATCGCCGTGGGTGAGGGGGCCGTCGCGTTCATGGGCCCCTCGGGCATCGGCAAATCCACGCTGGCGACGGCTTTCCATCAGCGCGGCTATACGGTGCTCACCGACGACGTCTGCGTGGTCGATTTCGACGCCGGGGGCGCGCCCGTCGTGGTGCCGGGGTATCCCCAGTTGAAGCTCTGGGGGGATGCGCTGGAGAAACTGGAACTCGACCCGTCGGCGCTCCCGCGCATCCGACCGAAGCTCGAAAAACGCGCGCTCCCGGTGCGCGAAGCGTTCCGCACCACGCCGAGACCGCTCCGGCGTCTCTATATGCTGGACCGCTCGAACGAGCCGGAGATCCACCTGACGTCCCTGCAAGGGTCGGACAAGTTTCTCGCGATCCAGGCGTTCACCTATCGCGTGCAGTTCCTCGAAGCATTGGCCCGGAAGGTGGATCACTTCCGGCAGGCGGGCGCGCTCGCCGCCGTGTGCCCCGTCGTGCGCGTGTCTCGGCCGGCAAAGCCGTACCTGCTGGACGAACTCGTGGCCCGGCTGGAAGACGATTTTGCTTCATGAAGCGCATCCAATGGCTGGCCTCGTACCCGAAATCGGGCAACACGTGGCTCCGCGCTTTTCTGGCCAATCTGCTCAGCGACTCGTCGCATCCGGTCGACATCAACCGCCTCGACTTCGCCCCCGTCGCCGGCGCCCGTTCGCTCTTCGACCGCGCCGTCGGCTACGAAGCCGCCAACCTGACCTTTGACGAAGTGGACCGCCTCCGGCCCGAGGTGTATGCCCATTATGCCCGGCATGCCGAGGATACGATCTACTTCAAGGTCCACGATGCCTACGTCCATCTTCCGGACGGTCGGCCGCTCATCCCCGCCGATGTGACCCGTGGCGTGATTTACGTGATCCGCAATCCGCTCGACGTATGCGTTTCGTGGGCGTATCATAGAAGGCACGAAAACTTCGACAGGGCGGCGGCCTTCATGGCCGATCCCGAGGCGTGTGTGGCCGGTAATCCGGGGAAGTGCTTTCCACAGCTTCGGCAGCGTCTGAAGAGCTGGAGTGAACACGTGCTCGGCTGGAGGGCTTCGGGCCTGCCGGTGCTCGGAATCCGGTACGAGGACATGCACCGGCGCCCGATGGAGACGTTCGCCGCCGTCGCCGCCTTCGTGGGCGCGGGCGACGACCCGGAGCGCATCGCCCGCGCCGTCCGTTTCAGTGATTTTGGCGAGATGAAGCGGCAGGAGCGGGAGCGTGGTTTCTGTGAGCGCGAGGCCGGTACCCGAACATTTTTTCGCGAAGGCCGGATCGGGGGGTGGCGCGAGCGGTTGACCGAGGCACAGGCGATGCGTATCATCCGTGACCACGGCGACGTCATGCGGCGGTTCGGGTATCTGACCTCCACGGGCGAAGCGGTGTATTGAATGCTCCGGCCTCGCGCCGGCGCATCTCAGGGAATTTCTAATGATAAGGCAATCTATTCAAACGTATGCGTGTTCAAGAACAACAGGGAAGGATCGGGTTGGATACCGTCGTCGCGCACGGTGAGGATCTCGTCTCGTGTGAACTCGATGGCGAAGTGGTGTTGATGAGCATTGAAAACGGTTCGTATTTCCGCATCGACGAGATCGGAAGCCGGATCTGGACCCTCCTCGATGAACCCCGACGCGTTTCGGATCTCTGTGATCTGCTGATGCTCGAGTTTGACGTGGCGCGGGGGCAGTGTGAAAGCGACGTGCTGAATTTTCTCAATCAGATGCGCGCGGATCAACTGATCGAGGTCGTGTGAACGGCGCGCATCGCACGGGCATGACGGGGCGAAGCATGAAGTCGTGGCGCCGGAAACTGCGTCGCCTGTCAGGGCGAGATCTCGTGATCGTGGCGGAGGCCGTGATGATGCTGGGGATCGCGCGGGCGGCGGTGGGCGTCGTCCCGTTTCGCACGCTGGCTCGATTCTTCGGAAAACAGCACGCCGAGACCGGAGACGAACTGTTGCCGGAGGATCTCCGGCGGGTGCGCCGGCTCGGGCAACTCTTGCGGGCTTCGGCCGCCGCCGTGCCGTGGGAGTGCAAGTGCCTGACGCAGTCGGTGGCCGGTCGGCTGATGCTGGTGCGGCGGCGCATCCCGAGCACCCTCTATTTCGGTGTGCGCACCGATGAGGACGGCGCCTTCGACGCGCACGCGTGGCTTCGGTGCGGCTCGTACATCGTCACCGGGGGCGACGGCCACGAGTCGTTCACGGTGCTGACCCACTTCGCAGATCCTCTGTGAATGCCCGGACGATCCTGTTCATGCCGAGGGGGAGGAGGAGCGTGTACAACCGGATGAAGTTACGATGAGCGCCATTGCCGGGGTTTATTTTCGGGACGGAGCGCCGCAGGCCGCGGACGCACTGAAGCGGCTGATGGCCCGGATGGATCACCATGGCCCCGACGGGCGCGGACGCTGGGATCGGGAGGACGTCGCGGTGGGGCACCTCGCACTATGCGCACTGCCGGCCGCCCGATGCGAGGCCATGCCCGCGCGGGACGACGCCCGGCGCCTGGTCCTCACCGCCGATGCCCGCCTCGACAACCGGGACGACCTGTGCCGCCTTTTCGGGATCGCGCCCGCCGAACGGGGGGCGACCCCGGACGGCGCGTTGATCCGGCTTGCCTACGAGCGGTGGGGCCTCGACTGCCCGGCCCACCTCGTGGGAGACTTCGCCTTTGCCCTCTGGGACGAGCGAGCACGCCGGTTTTTCTGCGCCACGGACCCGATGAGCCGGCGGCCTCTGTACTACCACCTCGATCCCCGGCTCTTCGCTTTTGCCACCGAGGCCGGCGCCTTGCTCGATCTGCCCGGCGTCCCGGCGCGTATCGATGAGATCGGTCTCTCCAACGTGCTCGTCGGTGGTGTGGAGGCAGAAGATCCCGAGCGCACGTGCTTCGAGGGGGTGCGCGCGCTTCCGGCGGGCTGCTCGCTCGTGGTCGACGCCTCCGGGAGCGCCTGCCGCACGTACTGGCAACCCGACCCCGAACGGCGTCTCTCCTATCGCTCCATCGACGAGGTTTTCGAGGCTTTCCGCGAGCTGCTTGCCGAAGCCGTCCGATGCCGTACGCAAACGCCCGGCGCCGTGGCCGGCATGCTCAGCGGCGGCCTCGACTCCTCGGCCGTCGTCTGCATGGCGGCCCGAGCCCTTCGCCGCGAAGGACGTTCCCTCTTCGCCGTCTCGTCCGTGTTGCCGGAAGGGTACGCCGGTCCGGAGAGAGACGAGCGGTATTACATTGACCTCGTGCGGGATCAGGAAAACCTGGAGGTAGACTACGTCACGGCGGAGGATTGGCCGCTTTTCGGGGCAAGCCTCGAACGGTACTTCGCGCAAACGGGGAGCTTCTCCATGACGTACTTCCCGTACCGCTACGACGCCCTCTTTCACGCGGCCGCCGGGCGAGGAGCGCGCGTGATGCTCGATGGCGGCGGCGGAGAATTCGGGCCGACGTTTCACGGGTACGGCTTCCACGTTTCGCTCGCGTTGCGGGGGCGATGGGTGCGCCTGGCCCGCGAGGTGCGCGCGATGGCCGAGAAACAGGGCGTCCCGGCTATGCGGCTCTGGCGCTCCAGAGTGATCGCGCCTTTGCTCTCGCCGGTGCTTCGGGCACGATATCAGAAACGGAAAGGGGGAGGACTCATGGGCCGGCTGGACCGGTCGGTGATACGCCCGGATTTCGCCGCGCGCTCAGGGGTGATGGAGCGCGTGAAACAGTCTCTGGCCCTCATCTCGTACCCGCATCGGAGCATACGGGCCAATCAGGTCTGGATGCTCGAACGTTCCCGGCAGCCGTCGGCCTTCTGGGCGCGGGAGAAGGGTGTGGAGACGGTGTTCCCCTATCAGGATGTGCGGCTGATCGAGTTTTGCCTCGCGGCGCCGGATGAGGTGAAAGTGCACGCAGGCTGGAAACGCTATCTGCTCCGGCGCGCGATGGAGGGCATCTTGCCCCCGGAGATCCAGTGGCGCACCACCAAAGAACCCTTCTCCCCGGATCATTTTCGGAGACTCTGGAACGCGCGCGAAGAACTGACGACCGCGGTAGAGGCGGCGCGGGACACGTCGGCAGCGCAGACCTATCTCGATATGGAGAAAATGGAAGGAGCGGCCCGCGTGGTCCGGAGGTGCCCTTCCGAAACGGAAGCGATGGCGAGCGAACCGGTCAGGCGTGCGATGGTGACGCTGCAGAACGGCCTCTATGCCACCCGCTTTCTCCAGTGGTTCGACGCCGCCCGCTCCTGAACGTCCGGGCCTCTGGCGACGTCAGGCCGAACCCAAAAAAAACACGAGGAGACCGACGCCGAAGCATCGGTCTCCTCGGAATGAGGGTCTCCGTTCAATGGAGATCAGGCGCCAATGGTCTGCCGGACTGAAGACTGAAGCCCGACGAGCATTTTGACGGGCCGTTAAGAGGCCGCCGAAGTGGATTTCATCGTAGCGCCGTCATTGACCAGACCGCCGGCGCCGAAGTTGGTGTTGTGTGCGGCGGAAAGGCGGCTGTAGGACGGGGGCTGCCAAGCGCGCGCAGCAGTTTCTTGTCGCCGTTTCATGTCGGGACGCGTATGCTCTTGGTTCATCATCAAGCGTAGTTTAATGGAAAAGGGGAGCTCCTATCTTGCACGCAAGTGTTTCGCGCACGCGGCGCAATATACACTTTGCTCAAAGGGTTTTCAACGAAATTAATAGCGGGAACGAAGAAAACTTCTCCTCAGCGCCCGGTGAAGCCATTTTCTCCAAAATAGCGATTCAAGCCAATGATCGCAATGCCGGAGGTGTTCTAACATAGAATTGCCACAATAAGGCGTCATCTTTGGGCGAAAGTGGCGCGTGGAGAACCTGCGTATTCGGTGGAACCGGGGACGCCTTGTCTTGCTTTGGTGAAGAGGTCTCCAATAGATTGCCTTTGTCGATGAGGGCGCGGGGTGCATATGGTATTCAGGAGCGAACGGGTCAGATGAAAACGGTCGTCATGACGGAAAAGGAGACGCGGGCGCGTGGGCGCGCGAGCGAGGAAAGCCCCGCGCGCATCCACGAGATCGTCCGGGGGAGCCTTCGGTCGTTCTTGCATGGGGGGTCGGGCGAGGTCGATGAAGCCGCGTTCCGCGCGCTGTTGACGGAAGCGGAATGGGCCGCCGTGATGTGGATGACGCGTCGGCACAAGGTGCTTCCCCCGCTTTATGAGGGGCTGAGCCGCTACGCCGATGCCGTTCCGTCCGAGGTGATGGCCCGGCTGAAGCGACAGGTGCAGGTCAACGGGCTGTACAGCCTCACGCAAAGCCGGGAGTTCCTCGAACTGGAAGAGGTCTTTGCTGCTGCGGGCGCGCGCGTGATCCCGGTCGGCGGGCAGCCGCAGGCCGCGCTCATTCATGGCAACCTCGCGCTTCGGCAGTCGCGCTTCATTCGCCTGCGCTATCTCGTGCGCCCGGAGGACATCCCCGGCCTGGAGGAACGCCTGACGCCGCTCGGCTACGTCTTCGATCCCGACCTGATCCGGCTGTACAAGTTCGGCGTGACGCGGAGCAAGGTGATCTGGCATACCGGGCTGTCGGTGGGACGGCCGGCGTCGTCGGCGCTGTTCGAGAAGATGTGGGCGCGTCGGAAGGCGGTGTCGCTCGGCAGCCGTCGCGTGCAGACCCTCGCGCCGGAAGACATGCTGCTGTTCCTCTGCCGGGAGGAGATCGCGCACCATCAGTTGCACTGGCGACGTCTGGTCGAAATCGGCGCGCTCGTGCGTCATCCCGACGGTTTCTCGTGGACCGAGGCGCTGGAGACGGCGCGGCAGACCGGCCTCGAACGCGAGGTGACGCTTCAACTGGCCCTCGCACAGGATCTCCTTGGGGTGGCGTTGCCGGAGCCGGTCCTGGAACAGGTGCGCAGGCCCGTGGTGCAGCGCGCGGCAGAGCGGGTCAAAGCCGCCGCGCTTGGCGATGCGCCCGCCTATCCGGAACGGTTCCGTTTTCGCGTCGGCCTGAAGTCCGGCCTCGGGGCGAAAGCGGATTACGTCTGGAGACAGGGCCGAAAAGACCTGCGCGCGGCGTGGAAGAAAGCGATGCGCTCTCGCGACGAGGCGAAGAATATCGGGTTGTATGCACCGACGCCGATGGCCGTGGCCGAGCAGATGCTCCGGCTGGCGGAGGTCGGGCCCGAGGATCGGGTCTATGACCTCGGATGCGGCGACGGGCGCATCGTGATCCTCGCGGCAAAGCTCTTCGGCGCTCGCGGCGTGGGGATCGACTTCGACCCCGAACTGGTGGCGGAAGCGCGCCAAAAAGCAGCGGAGGAGGGGGTTTCCCACCTCGTCACCTTCATCGAGAGCGACGTCATGGAGGCCGATCTCTCCCCGGCTACCGTCGTGACCATCTATCTCCAGGATTTCGCCTTTCCCCGTCTCCTCAAAAAGCTCCGCCGGGACCTCCGCCCGGGCGCCCGCATCGTCTCGCACGATTTCTTTTTCAAAAGCTGGCCCCCGCGCAAGGCTGAAGTCGTTTCGCCCGCGCCCGGCCAACTCTCGCATATTTATCTCTGGGAAGTGACGTGACGGCGGGGAAGCCGCTCCGTGTTCACCGTCGTGCGCGGTCGTCTTTTCGCCGGGGCAAGGGCGCCATGGAAACCGAAGGCGTGGACATCATCGAAAGGCTTGCGGCTGCGCCGGAGGAGCGTTTGCTTTGCCTGGTCGCGCGGGTGCGGCTCGCGCCTGAGGATCGGCGACGTCTCCACGCGTTGCTCGCGGAAGGGATCGACTGGGCGCGGGCCGTGGCGCTGGCGAGGGCGAACAAGGTGTTGCCGCTCGTCTATACCACCCTCCGCGAGGAAGCCGAAGCCGCCGTGCCCTCCGCCGTGCTCGAGGACCTGAAGAGCCGCTTCGAGGCGAATGCGCGGTTCAACCTGCACCTGAGCACCGAACTGGTCCGAGTCGTCCGGGCGCTCCACGAGGCCGGCGCGCGTGTGCTGCCGCTCAAAGGCCCGGTGCTGGCGCAGACGCTCTACGGCAATCTGGCCCTGCGCCAGTTCAGCGACCTCGACGTCCTGACGCCCCGCGCCG
Organism: Rhodocaloribacter sp.; assembly: GCF_056451265.1. NCBI lineage: Bacteria > Pseudomonadati > Rhodothermota > Rhodothermia > Rhodothermales > Rhodothermaceae > Rhodocaloribacter > Rhodocaloribacter sp. Next base: position 43,238 of record NZ_JBWOPL010000125.1, read on the forward strand.
ACTATCCGCGCGCCCTCGAGTCGGTCATGGCGATGGGCTATCGCCTCGCGCGCCCCGCCGCCGACGTCAGCCCGCGCGAGACGGAGGCGCTGATGCGCTTCTTCGGGGACTACACCTTCACGCTCGTGCATCCCGGCAGCGGCGTCACGCTCGAAGTGCACTGGGGGCTGAGCCCCAGGGACCGTTTCATCCCCGTCGACGAAGCGGCATTCTGGGAGCGGCTCGAGACCGTGGCGCTGGCGGGCGAAACGGTCCCGATCATGGCGGGGCCGGAGCTCTTCCGCTACCTGTGTATGCACGGGGCGAAGGACTCATGGAAACGCCTCTCCTGGCTGTGCGACCTCGCGACCTTCATGGAGCGGCACGCGGAGATGGACTGGGACGACGCACTGGAACGGGCGCGCCGGGAGGGCAGCCTGCGGATGACGCTCCTCGGCGCTTCGCTGGCCCACCACCTGCTCGGCGCGCCGCTGCCGGAGGCGTTTCACGCGCCCCTCCACGCCGACGCTCCGACGCTCCGACGACTCATCCCCCGCCTCCGCCTCTTCCACGAGGATCCGACGGCGCTGGGATGGCGCGACGTGCGCTTCCACATGGGCGTGCGTCAGGGATTGCTCGGCAAAGGACGAGCCCTCCTCGACTATACCGTCGTGCCGCGCTTCTCTACCTTCGAGGGCGTACGCCTGCCGCCCGGGCTCTTTCCCCTCTACTTCGCGCTTCGCCCCGCCGAACTCTTCACGCGCCGTCTGCTCCGTAAGCCACGCTCCCGGCCCCCGGTCGGGACGGCCTCCGGGACGTGACGTTCCGCGCGACGGGCTTTGCCCTACAGGGAATCACCGGGATCGACCGCAGGCTTTGCGGGCGGGAAGGATTATCTTGAAAAAGGGAACGTTTACGGGAGCGTGGTGTGGGACAGATAAGAGGCCTGATGAGAAAAAACCCGGCTCATCAACCAAAAAAACAAGGAGGTAAGCGCTATGCCCATCAAAAAACTCAAAGCCTTCCTCGACGAGAACGGCATCAAGTACGTCACCATCAGTCATTCGCCTGCTTTCACGGCTCAGGAAGTGGCGGCGTCGGCGCACATCCCGGGCAAAGAGATGGCCAAGACGGTCATGATCAAAGTGGACGGGAAGATGGCGATGGCGGTGTTGCCGGCCACGTGCAAGGTCGACCTCGAACAGCTCCGGCGGGCCGTCGGGGCGAAGCGCCTCGAACTGGCGACGGAGGAGGAGTTCAAAGGTCTTTTCCCCGAGTGTGAACCGGGCGCAATGCCGCCGTTCGGCAATCTCTACGGGATGGATGTGTTCATGGCGGCGACGCTCGCCGAGGATGAGGAGATCGTCTTCAATGCCGGCACGCATACCGAACTCCTCAAGATGGCGTTCCCCGACTATGTGCGGCTGGTCCAACCCGTCGAGCTTCAGTTCGCGATGGTGACGGCCTGAGCGTGTGGGACCTAGCCCTCGCCGGGAGATTCCTCGGCGTCGTCCCCGGAAGGGGTCGCCGGGTTGAGGAACGGCATCACGAGGTCGAGCGGGACGGGAAAGACCACCGTCGTGTTATTCTCTGATCCGACCTCGACGAGCGTCTGAAGAAAGCGCATCTGCATGGCCATCGGATGCTTTTCGATGGTGAGGGCCGCGTCGCGAAGGCGGGCGGCGGCCTGATACTCGCCCTCCGCATGGATGACTTTTGCGCGTCGTTCGCGCTCGCTCTCGGCCTGCTTGGCCATTGCCCGCTTCATGTGCTCGGGCAGGTCCACGTGCTTCACTTCCACCAGCCCCACCTTGATGCCCCACGGGTCGGTCTGCTGATCGATGACCTCCTGAAGCCGCCGGTTGATCTTGTCACGTTCGGACAAAAGCGCGTCGAGCTCCACCTGCCCGACGATGCTCCGGAGCGTCGTCTGGGAAAGCTGGCTCGTGGCAAAATTGTAGTCTTCGACCTCCAGGATGGCTCTCATCGGATCGACGACGCGGTAATACACGACCGCGTTCACCTGCACCGATACGTTGTCGCGCGTGATGACGTCCTGTGTGGGGACGTCCTGCACGATCACGCGCAGGCTGACGCGCACCATCCGGTCGATGGGCCAGAAGATCATCATGATGCCCGGCCCTTTGGGCTCGGGGAGCACCCGTCCGAGCCGGAAAACGACGCCCCGCTCGTATTCGAAGAGGATGCGGATGCAGCTGAGAAAGTACAGGGCGATGACGCCCAGCGTGATGCCTACGTATTGCAGAATCATCGGTCCGTTCGGGTCTTGTGAATGAGGGCGCTCCCATCGGAGCGAGGTCCTGTCATGGGCGGTCTTCGGTGGGTGCGACGGTCAGGAGGAGGCCCTCGCGACCGGTGGCGCGGAGGCGCGCGCCCGCCGCGACGGGGACGGCGGCCTCGGCCTGCCAGAGTTCCCCGTGTATGCGGACCATCCCGCGATAGCGCGCTCCCTCGGGCCGGAACGCCTCCACGGCTACGGCTTCTTCATGGAGGAGGGCTTCGGCTCCGGTCCGGACGCGGCTGCGCTGGGCCTTGAAGATGCGGGTCATGAGGAAGAACGTGACCAGAGCCGTCGCCGCGGCCACGGGAAGGAGCACCGAAAAGGAGACGCGCATCACGGGCACGGGCGTGTCCACGAGCATGACGCCGCCGAGCACGAGGCACACCACCCCGCCGAGCGTGAGCGCTCCGTAGCTCGTGAAAAAGGCTTCCGCGACGAACATTCCGAGCGCCAGCCCGATCAGCGCGAGCCCGGCATAGTTGATCGGGAGCACGGCCAGGCCGAAGAACGAGAGCACGAGGCAGACGACGCCGAGCGTCCCGGCGATGCCCCACCCGGGCGAATAGAACTCGAAGAGGATCCCGTAGAAGCCGAACATGAGCAGGAGGAACGCTACGTTCGGATTGGACAGGATGCCGAGGAGGCGTTCGCCCCACCACATGTCGAGGAGAAGGATCTCCGCGCCCGCCGTTTCGAGGCGGCTTCGCCCCACGACCGTCTCCACCTCGCGTCCGTCAAGGGCGGCGAGCAACTCGTCCGGAGAGGCTGCGACGAGATCGATGACGCCCTCGGCGAGGGCCTCGCGGGCGGTGATCGAGACGCTCTCGGTGACGGCGCGAGCGGCCCATTCGGCGTTCCGGCCCCGCAGTTCGGCCAGCGAGCGCGCCCAGGCCACGGCGTCGTTGAGGATCTTCTGCTCCATCACCCCCGGCGCCTGCGAAGAGTCCGGCGAGGCGGGCGGACCGAAAGGCGCGCCGCCGATGGAGACGGGATGCGCCGCGCCGATGTGGGTGGCCGGGGCCATCGCCGCCACGTGGCTCGCCATCGTGATGAACACGCCCGCCGAGGCTGCCCGCGCCCCCGACGGCGCGACGTACACCACGACGGGGACGGGGCTGTCGAGCATCGCCATCACGATGTCCCGTGTGGATTCCATGAGCCCGCCCGGCGTGTCGAGTTCGAGCACGAGCGCGGCCGCGCGCAGGTCACGCGCCTCCCGCAGCCCACGCGCAATGTAGCGGGCCGTCACGGGCGTGATGGCTTCGTCGGGGAGGCGGAGCCACACCACCGGCGCGCCCGCCTGACCGGCATCCGGCGACCGGGCGACCGGACGCGTGAGGGCGACCGTTCCCAGAAGCAGGAGGAAGGGGAGGAGCAGACGCATGACGGTTCTCCGGAAGGAATGCGCCGAACGGGCTTTGACGCAGCGCTCGGCTCAGATACCCTTAATAAACACGCATCGAGACAAAAGCAAAAGCCCCGAGAGGCCGCTTCGCAACGTGGGTGAAATCCGTACGGAAAACCTGTGCGCAGGGCGCACGGTGATCCCGAAGGTGGCGCGCCCGCGCGTCTCCGCCTCGTGCGTTCAGTCGGAGGAGAGGCTGCAGGTGACGGTCGTTCCGTGGTCTCCGTTCCGGTAGATCTCGAGGCGCGCTCCGATGACGCCGGCCCGGTATCGGATGGTGCGCAGGCCCATGCCGCCGCGCTTGATGGCATCGTCGGGGATGCCTACGCCGTCGTCGGTGATGGTGAGCGTGACGTTCGGGCCGTCGTGGGTCAGGGCGATGTCGATGTGGCGCGCCTTGCCGTGCCGGATCGCGTTGTGGACGGCTTCCTGTGCGATGCGATAGAGGTGCGTGGCGACGGTGTTGTCGAACAGATCTACGTGTCCGTCGCACGTGAAGGTGCACGTGAGGCGGTCGGTGTGGTTGGTGTGCTCGGCCAGCCGTTCGAGCGCGAGCATGAGCCCATTGGCGGATACCTCCACGGGGAGCAGTCCGTGGGCTACGTCCCGCAACTGTTGCCCGGCCTGTTGAATGTGCTCGACGAGTTCGGCGGCGAGTTTCGCCTGGGGCGATCCGGCGGCGCTGAGCTGGCGGTGGAGGAAACTGGCGAGGATGGCGATGCCGCCCATCTGCCCGCCGAGACCGTCGTGGAGGTCCTGCGCGATCCGCTGTTGTTCGGCGCTCGCGGCTTCGGCCAGGTAGCGCTCCAGTTCCTTTCGCTCCGAGATGTCCCGCACGATCCCGGCAAACATGCGCTGGTTGGCGTATCGGAACTCGCTCACGGAGAGGTCGAGGGGCAGGAGCGAGCCGTCCTTTCGGAGCCCCATCACTTCGCGCCCGATCCCGATAATCTTTCTCCGCCCCGTCGTGAGGTAGTTTCGAATGTAATCGTCGTGTTTTTCCCGATGAGGCGAGGGCATGAGCACCTGGACGTTCATGCCCGTGACTTCTTCCGCCGAATATCCGAAGATGCGTTCGGCGGCGCGGTTGAAGGATTGGATGATGCCCTGCTCGTCGATGGAGATGATGCCTTCCACGGCCGTGTCGACCACCGCGCGGAGGTAGGCCTCACGCGCCTGAAGCGCCGCCTGGGCTTCCTTGTGCCGGGTGATGTCCGTGGCGACCATCGTGAGCGACTCCACCACGTCGTCGCGAAGGACGGGCCCGATGCGCGTCAGGAAGACGGCGGTCTGCCGGTTCGGGCCCGGGCCGCGCGTCTCCAGTTCCACCGTCTTGCCCGTGGCAACCACCCGGCGGAGCGCCGCACGGAAGGCTTTGCGGTCTTCCTCCGGAACCCAGTTTATCACGTTTCGTCCGAGGAACGCTTCGGGGGAGAACCCCGGGTACGTCCGGTTGATGTACGTGATGGTCCCGTCGGGCTTCAGGCTGAGGATGTATCCGGGGACGGTGTTCAGAAGCGAGCGCAGACGAGCCTGGGTGTGGAGGCTCTCCTCGGTCATGGCTCGTTCGTCGGTGATGTCTCGCAGGACGACGGCAAAGCCAAGCATGTCACCGGCTTCGCTCCGGAGAGGCGAGAGGTCGAGGGCGCCCCAAAAGCTTGCGCCGTCGTTTCGGAGAAGGCGGGAGACGAAGGCGCGCGGGCCGTCGGTCCTCGTCTGCTGAAGGATGCGTTCGGGTTCGCCGGCCTCGACGTCTGACGCCGGAAAGCACCGGGAGAAGGGTTGGCCCACCATCTCCTCCTCCGCATAGCCGAAGAGGCGGGCCGCACCGGCGTTCCAGGTGGCGATGCTTCCGTCGGCCGTGAGCATGAAGATCGCACAGTTCTCGATGTGCGTCACCAGCCACCGGAACGTCTCCTCGGTGAGGAAAGGTGCGGCGAAGGTCTTCTCTTCGGAAGGGGAGGACATGGCGGGTCGGGGCGGTGGAGCCATGGCGGGAAATCAATTAGCTCGGATCATGGAGGCAATATAAGGGCAAAAGAGGGCTCAAGGGCAAGGGTCGTTCAAGGGAAGAAGCGATGCCCGGTCGAGAACCGTGCGTTGCTTACCCACCGGGTCGCCCGGTCCTCTGCTGGTCTGACGACCTCGCGCGTTCCCGTCGCGCGGGTGGTCGGTGGTTGAAAGCGTCCCGTCATGGGATCACGGCCCTGTTTTCCTCTTCGAGTACATCCGGCCGGACGGGTGGGTTTCAGGGGATCGGGGGAAGGGGTTGCGCGCGAACGGCATCGCGAAGGGCTTCGACCTCCCCGGGGCGAAGCGCCGAGAGCGGCGGGCGAAGGTGAAGCCAGTCCGGAGCGTTCGTCCGGTCGGCCATGAGGCGTTTGAGGGCCGGGGCGAACGGAAAGGGTTCGAGCGCGCCCCGTATCGCGGAGAGCCGGGCCTGCCGCGCGCGGGCTTCCGGAGCCTCCGGAGCCGCGAAGATTTCCGCCGCGAGGGGAGCCGTCACGTTCGCCGTCGCCGTGATGCAGCCCGCGCCGCCCGCGCGCAGGAGGTCGAGGAGGAAGCGTTCCGTCCCCGTGAAGACCTGAAAGCCGGGAAAAGCCTCGCATAGTCCGCGCATATGCGCGAAGTCGCCGCCGGAGTCCTTCATGCCAACCACGACGTCCGGATAGGCGTCGAGGAGGCGTTCGAGGACGGGGCGGGTGACGGGGACGCCGCTCATGCGGGGGAAATGGTAGAGGACGAGGCGCAACCGGTCGTCGCCCACGCCCTCGATGAGGCGGGCGAAGGCTTCGAAGAGGCCCTCGTCGCGCACATTTTTGTAATAGAAGGGGGGAAGCACGAGCGCCCCCGCCGCCCCGTGTTCGACGGCGTGCCGGGTCAGGCGGACGGCGTCCGGCAGGGCGCAGGCCCCCGTTCCGACGAGCAGACGAGATGCGGGAAGGCCCGCCGTCACGAGCCGGTCCACGAGTTCGAGACGTTCGTCCACCGAAAACGAGTTGGCCTCGCCGGTGGTGCCGAGCACCGCCACGCCGTCGCAGCCGTGTGCGAGGAGCCTGCGGCAGTGGGCGGCGAGTGCGGCGTGGTCGACCCTCAGGTCGGCCCGGAGCGGGGTCAGGGCGGCGGCATAGACGCCGTTGGGCACGCGCGAGGGCGGGAGCATGGGGCACGACGGTGGGTGAAGATCGGGGAGAAGGTAACGGTTCTCCTTACCCGAAGCAAAGACCGGGAGCGGCGCATATGGACCGATGTCATGCTTTTCGCACAGGGCCGTGACAGCCTCCCCGCAACCGAAATCTGACGTCGCGGTATGAGAGGCCGACCGGGCATTCCTCCCTTCCTCCGAAAAGCCTCATGAGAACCCTTCAAGCCCGCTCCGCCGATGCCTTCGTCGAGAGCATCGGCATCAACACCAAATTCGGCTACGGCTCCCGGCCGTATGTCCGCGCCTACGCGGAGGTCCGTCGCCACCTCGAATCGCTCGGCGTTCGGCACGTCCGAGACGTGGCCTACGGGCCGAGGCAACGCGACAAGGTCTCGAAGATGCTCGATCTCTATCATGCGTTCGGCATCCGCATCCTCGCCCTCGTCGACAGTCGGCGACGCGGGCGGCCCCGCCTTCTCGATCCCGGCGGCATTCCCGGCCTTCTCGCCACCGTGCACGCGCACCCGGACGTGTTCGTCGCCGTGGAGGGGCCGAACGAGTACGACCACCTCCTCCGGGCCGACAAAAACTGGGGAGAAAACCTTCTGAAATACCAGAAGGCCCTGTACGAGCAGGCCGAGACGGTCGTGGTCGGGCCCTCGATGGCCAAGGGAAAGGCATGGCGCGACGCCCCCGACCTGACCCCGTACCTCGACAAGAGCAATACGCACTCGTACCCCGGCGGTCGTCCCCCCGAGTCGAACATCGGCCGGGTGGTGGAACAGATGAAGCGCCTCTTCGACGGGAAGCCGCTGTGGGCCACCGAGACGGGCTATCTGACCCGCTCCGTCCCCGGCAAACAGCCGCACGTCTCCGAGGCAGCCGCCGCGAAATACATCCCGCGCCTGTTCGCCGAGTATTTTCTTCGCGGCGTCGAGCGGACGTACCTCTTCGAACTCATGGACGACGCGGGCGAGGGCGCGAAACGGAACAAGTTCGGTCTCATCCGCGGCGACCTCACGCCGAAGCCGGCCTTCTATGCGTTGCATGAATTGATCGTGCTCCTCTCGGATCGCGGTCCGGCGTTCGAACCCGGTCGCCTCGTGTGCGAGCTCGATGCGCCGGACGACGTGCGCACGCTCCTTCTGCAAAAGCGGGACGGCGTCTTTTATCTCCTCGTCTGGCAGCCGGCCGACAGCTTTCGGCGCGGCGACGTATCCGTCTCGCCGAAGCAGGTCCGTCTCACGTTTCCGTCTCCCGTGACGGTTCTCGACGTGAGCGCTCACGTCGAGGCGGCAGGGACGACCCACGAACGCACGGCCGTCGACGCCGTCTCCGTCTATGCGATCCGAGCCTGAGGCCTGTGTGTGCGGAAGGGCTTCGGCGCGCCTGGTTGAAGACCGGCTTCGGGGTGTTTGCGGCGGCCTTCCCCGGCTTCGCGGCGGGATACGATACGTCGGCGGGTAGAGGATTGTCCGAGGCGGGGCATCCGAGGGGCGGCGTCGGCGTTGGTCGCGGCGGGCGCTTCTTCGGGCTCGCCGCAGACCGCTTCGGAAGCCGGGCGCACGCCCCGCGGCCGTGGATCTGACGGAGGCGATTCGACGAGAGGAGTGGCGCCGGGAAGGTGTGCATCACAGGAGGGTGAACACCGTCAGGACGAGCAGGCTCACGATCCCCGCACCGAAGGTCATATTGCGAATGGCCTGATCGATCGGATTGCGCATGGAGACCTCGAGAAAGAATGGGAAGGACTTTCTCTCGATATCGGTCGCTCAGGCGTCGGGTAAAACGATTAAGATCAGAAAAATCAAGGGGTAGCCGGGACTGGAGAGGACCGCGCCTCATGCGGCGGGTCTTTATGCGACGGGGACATGTCGTCGGTTCGGTGGAAGAGATCCCGAAAAAACGGTGGAAAAGATAATTTGACGTCGAGCATCGCGCTTGTCTGCGGCGAAAGCGGTATACTGAATGGGAGGCTGATCCTGCATGGGTCAAGTCTATCATACACAGCATGTTGGGCCTTTGTGGTGTCTTCGGAAGAAGGCACATCCCGCGCGGCTCGTTTATCCCGGATCCATCCGTTTTTCCAATGTCGAAGTTATTACGTGTGGGCGTCTTGACGGGCGGCGGCGACTGTCCCGGACTGAATGCGGTCATTCGTGCCGTGACGAAAAGCCTCATCCTGGAGCACAACGCCGAAGTGCTCGGTTTCGAGGACGGTTTTCTCGGGCTGATCGAACGCCGGGTCCGCACGCTCACGTATAGCGACGTCAGCGGGATTCTCACGCGCGGCGGCACCATCCTCGGCACCCACAACAAAGCCAACCCGTTCAATTTCTACAAACGCGGAGGGGCCGACGTCTCGGCGCAGGTCCTGAAGTATACGCATACCCTCGGCCTCGATGCGCTCGTGGCCATCGGGGGAGACGGGACCATGTCCATCTCGCACCGGCTTCAGGAGATGGGCCTCAACATCGTCGGCGTGCCGAAAACCATCGACAACGATCTCATGGCTACCGACCGCACCTTCGGCTTCGACACGGCCGTGTCCATCGTCGTCGAGGCCCTCGACCGGCTGCACACGACGGCGCAGAGCCATCAGCGGGTGATGATCGTGGAGACGATGGGGCGCTATGCCGGCTGGATCGCGTTGTATGCGGGCGTGGCCGGCGGAGCGGACGTGATCCTCATCCCGGAGTTCGACTATGAGATCGATGAGGTGGTGCGGGTCATCCGGGAGCGGGAGAGCTACGGACGCAGCTTCACGATCATCGTCATCGCCGAAGGAGCCAAGCCCAGGGGCGGCGAACTCGTCGTGCGCGACATCGTCGAAGAGAGTCCGGACCCGATCCGGCTCGGCGGCGTCGGACGCATCCTCGAGATGCAGTTGAGCGAGCGGGTCAAGAGTGAGGTGCGCACGACCATCCTCGGGCACGTGCAACGCGGCGGCACGCCCTCGGCCTACGACCGCAATCTCGCAACGGTGTTCGGGACGTATGCCGCCGCGATGGTCGCTTCCGGGGCGTTCGGGCGCATGGTCGCGCTCCGGCACAATCAGATCACGAGTGTGCCCATCGCCGATGTGGCCAACCGCACGCGCACCGTCCCCCCCGACGCACCGATGCTCGCGGCCGCGCTCGCCGTCGGCACCTCGTTCGGGGTCACCGACCTGACGCACCGCTTCTCCGGCACGGAAATAACCCCGACGGTATCATGACCGGCGCACCACCCTCGGGGGCGGCGCCCGGCGCATAAAGACGTTTCGAAGCTCATGCACGTATATCTCACCGGGGGAACGGGATTCGTTGGATCCTACGTTTTGCGCGCGTTGATCGAGGCCGGGCACACGGCGCGATGTCTCGTACGGAACGCCGATGCGCGACTTGCCGTCGAGGATCGGGAGAAGGTGGAACGTGTGAAGGGAGACGTCACCCGCCCGAAGTCGCTCGCCGGCACGATGCGCGGGTGCGACGCCGTGCTGCACCTCGTGGGCATCATCGAGGAGCAGCCCGCCAGGGGCGTCACGTTCGAGCGGATCCATTGGGAGGGTGCGGCGCACGTCATCGACGAGGCGAAAGCGTCGGGCATCGAGCGGTTCGTCCTCATGAGCGCCAACGGCGCGCGGGAAGACGGCGTCTCGGCCTATCAGACGACGAAGTGGAAAGCGGAGCAGTACCTCGGGAAGGCAGCGTTTCCGCATGCCGTCGTCTTCCGCCCCTCGCTCGTCTTCGGCGACCCCGGGCCGGACGGCGCCGAGGATTTCGCCACGCGCCTGGCGCGGACGCTCGTGAAGCCCTTTCCCATCCTGCCCGTCTTCGGCGACGGAAAGATTCCGATGCAGCCGATCTCGGTCGAGGAGGTCGCCTCGGCGTTCGTGCAGGCGCTCACGCGTCGGGAGGCGGCGGGGCAAACCTATGTGGCCGTGGGCAAAGTGGTGTACACGTACGCCGAAATCCTCGACGTCATCGCGCGCGCGCTCGGGCTCTCACCGAAACCCAAGCTCCCTCAGCCGATCTGGCTCGTGCGGCCCGTCATACACACCGTCGGCCGGCTCGGTCTGTTGCCCATCACGCCGGACCAGTTCGAAATGCTCATCGAAGGCAACACCGGCGATCCCACTGCCCTGTATCGCGACTTCGACCTGACCTACCGTCCCTTCACCCCGGAGCATCTTTCCTATCTCAAGCTGCGGGTGTGACGTTCGAAGAGCCTCCGGGGATTTTCTACTCCCCACGCCGCCGCTTAAGCCGAAGTCTTCCAGGCTCGGGGGAGTCGTGGCCCGATCTCGCAGACCGATCTCCGCCCGGAAGGCGTTCATTTGTGAAAAACCGGTGACCACGGCTGTCCCGAAGTCAAAATCAGGAGTTTTCGCGTTCTTTAGGAAAAGTCTCTCAGCTGAAGTGCGTAGCCGATGAAGAAGAACGAGAAGTATGTGAACGGGCGATCGGAAAAGAGCCCGACCGATACGGCGAAACGCCGATTTTCCCCTCCACGGATCATTTGTCGGGGACGGCTGCAGATCCACACCGGGAGCATGAATGATTATGACAGGCTCGGGATGCCCCCGGTGCGGGTCCGGTGATAGCCGCTATCGTTTCAGTTTTTTCGAGTGATCACGCGAACACGTCAATGCGACTGCCCGCGTGATTCCGGTGTTTCTCTGCCTTTTCCTCGAAGCGCTCCGTGCGTTCGCTGCTCTTGGTCTCGAGACGTTCGAGGCGGTCCTCGACTTTGGCCGGATCAGCCGTTGCGGCGTGACGCTCGATCTTGGCGCGTCGCTGGTCAACCTTCCCGGCGAACTGCTCGCGGCGCGCATCCACTTTCTCTGAAAAGCGATCTGCTCGTTGCGTGGCCACTTCGGGCGGCATCATCTGCGGAACCGAGCTTGAAATCGGACTCATCTGGGTACCTCTCTTCGTGGTAGATACAAAACCCTGTACGTCGTGGTCGTTCTCCGTCTTTGGGGTGAGCCTGGAGAACAGGCCTTTTCCTGGTTCTGATATCGGACCCGGTGCGCGATTCTGAAGCCGAAACACAGAAAAATGTGACGGTTCGAGAGATGGAGCGCGCGCGGAGCGGTTGGTCAGCGGGTGAGACCGAGGGCGGTGCGGCCCATGGTGGGGCGGACGCCGTCGGGGCGCAGCGCCGGACGCTCGGCCTTCGGTGCGTCGAAGACGCCGTCCCAGGCTCCGGAGGCGATGGCCGTCTCCCCGCAATAGCTCGTCCAGACACCGGCAAACGTCAGATAACCGGTGTTCTCGCCCTCATAGACGAAGGCATCCGAATGGCTTCGGCAGTCGTCCGGCGCTTCGTTGATCGTCTCCAGGTAGACGGTCCGCTCCTCTTTGCATACGTATCCCGAGGCCGATGCCGTGGGAAAGGCGTCCGAACTGCCGGCGAGCGAGGCTTCGCGTTGCACGCAATGCTCGCCTTCGGCGTTGGCGGCCGTCAGCGTCCACGCGGAGCCGTAATTGTCCACCATCGACGTCGCGCGGCTTTTCCCGGCGTCTCGTTTGCCGAAGAAAAAAGCGTCGAGCTGGGGTTCATGTACCGGTTCTTGCGTCTCGAAAGAGACGATGGTGTCTGGAACGGAGTCGCATCCGAAAAAGAACGTCGCCGTCAAACACAGCAACCCGGTGGTCAGGTTGATGCGGAAACGTTTCATGTGTGTTCTCCTGAAATATGGTGTGGAATGATGGGGGACCTTCAGGAATTCGCCGGATCCCATGTCTCCCGGTTTCGGTAAGTTTGCAGGCTCCTTAAGAAAACGGAAATCCGGAGAGGAAGGGGAAAGGGAGCGGGTGTGGGGTCTTCGCTCACACGCACAAGCGTAGATTCCCCGATAGAAATTGCGCCGGAAAGATGGTATCTAACCGATAGCCACTGATCGAAAGGGTTCCGATGTTATGGTTCGCATCGCGGCTCGATGTCAGTGGGGCACAGCTCAGTGTTGATTGGTTCTGGGTGGAGAAGCCCGGTCTCGCAAGGGACCGGGCTTTCCTTCGTTCGAACACGCGGCGGTCCGGGGGAGGGATCGCCCCGTCCGTTTCACCGGGGAAGGGGCGCTTTTCTTCATTCTTCACGCGGATGGGATCGGAGGGACGTCGCGTGTGTTTGTTTCCTCCGGGGGGATTTCGGATTTTCCCGCTTCCTCTGATCCACTCCACCAGGCAATTCTCCGGCATGAAGCTCGATCATACGTACATAGAAGACCTGAGCAAACACGAAGGCGAAACGGTTACGCTGAAGGGGTGGCTCTACAACAAGCGCGGCTCGAAGGGGCTGTATTTCCTCATTCTGCGTGATGGGACGGGGCTGGCGCAGTGCGTCGTGGCGAAAGATGCGGTGGATGAGGCGTCGTGGGAAGCGGCGGAAGCTGCGACGCGGGAAAGCGCGCTCGTGGTCACCGGCGTCGTACGGCGCGACGAACGGCAGGTGGGCGGCTACGAGGTGCAGGCGTCGTCCGTGCAACTGCTTCACAGGGCCGAGGAGTACCCCATCACGCCCAAGGAGCACGGCGTCGAGTTTCTCATGAACCACCGGCACCTCTGGCTCCGCAGCCGCCGTCAATGGGCCATTCTCCGCATTCGGAACCGGATCATCATGTCGATCCACAATTTCTTTCAGGAGCAGGGCTTCGTTCAAATGGACGCCCCCATCCTCACCGGCAACGCCGTCGAAGGCACCTCTACGCTCTTCGAGATCGACTATTTCGGGGACAAGGCGTACCTGACGCAGAGCGGGCAGCTTCACGGCGAGGCGATGGCGATGGCGTTCGGCAAAATCTACACGTTCGGCCCCACGTTCCGCGCCGAGAAGTCGAAGACCCGTCGGCACCTGACCGAGTTCTGGATGATCGAGCCGGAGATGGCGTTTTACGATCTCGACATGAATATGGAGCTGGCCGAGGATCTGCTCTCGCGCATCGTAGCGGACGTGCTCCGGGAGAGCCGGACGGAACTGGAAGTGCTCGGGCGGGATCTCGCGCCGCTCGAACGGGTGCGCCCGCCGTTCCCGCGCCTGTCGTATGACGAGGCGGTGGCGCTTCTCCGCAGTGATGAAACGGCGGAGATGCTCACGTCCCGTATGGAGGCCCTCCGCGAAGAGGAACGGGCGCTCGAAACGGAACTGGCGGAGAACAAAAAGCGGTACGGGCAGGCCAAAAAAAGCGAGAAACGCCGCCTCGATGCGCGGGAGATCGAGATCCGGAAGCGGATGGCGGAGATCGAGGAGGCGCTTCGCAATCTGCCGAAATGGAAAGAATCCGCCCGCACCTTCGAGTGGGGCGGCGATTTCGGAGGAAGCGACGAGACGGTCCTCACGTGGCACTTCGACCGGCCGATCATCGTGCACCGCTATCCCGCCGCCGTCAAGGCGTTTTACATGAAGCGCGACCCCGAAGACGAGCGCCTTGCCCTGGGCATGGACGTCCTCGCGCCCGAGGGCTACGGCGAGATCATCGGCGGCGGCGAGCGGGCCACGGATCTGGCGTTCCTCGAAAAACAGGTGGCGGAGCACAACCTCCCGCCAGAAGCCTTTAAATGGTATTTCGATCTCCGGCGGTACGGCTCGGTGCCCCACAGCGGTTTCGGTCTCGGCCTCGAACGCACCATCACGTGGATCTGCGGCCTTCCCCATCTCCGCGAAGCCATCCCGTTTCCCCGGCTCATCGATCGTCTTTATCCTTGAGCATGGCGGGCCCGGGGACGGGACCGAGCGACATCCGTGGAATGCCGATTGCATGGAACGACGAAGCGATAATTTTTCCCAATAGAGAAGAGGATATCCGCTATGTTTCCCACGAATCGCGCCGGTATGCGCCGACTCCGTCGCCGGTTATTGACGACGGTCCTGTTGAGCGCACTGGTCATCTTTCCCGCCATGGCACAATCGATCTCCGAGAGCACCCGCACCATCCACGTCAGCGGCGAGGGCACGCTGAACCTCCAGCCGGACATGGCGATGGTCCGTTTCGGCATCGTGACGGTGGACGAAAGCCCGGAAAAGGCGCGCAGCCGCAATGCCGAAGCTTCCGCCGAAACGATGAATGCCGTCCGCGACCTCGGTGTGGACGATCGGAAGATGAAGCTCGAAACCCTTCGGCTCCAGCCGCATCGTGAATACAATCCCGACCTGCGGCGCACGGTGGAGAAAGGCTTCGAGGCCGTCCGCGAAGTGGTGGTCGAACTCGAGGACCTCGACCGCCTGCCGGAGTTGATCGCCCGCGTCGTGCAAAAAGGGGCGAATCGCCTGAACGGGATCACGTACGACCTGAAAGACCGCACCACGGCCCGCAACGAAGCGCTCCGGCGGGCGGTGCTGAATGCGCGGGAGAAGGCGGCGCTGATGGCGGAGACGCTCGGCGCTGAACTGGGGATGGCGCTTCGCATCAGTGAGCAGGGCGTCAGTGTGCCGCGACCGGTCATTCAGGTGCGCGGGGAAAGGGCTCTCGCCAAAGCCGATGCCGCTCCGACGCCGGAGGCGTACGCCTCGGGTGAGATCGAGGTGAAAGCCTCCGTTCAGATCGTCTTCGAACTGAATTAGCCTGAGCGGCGACGCTCACGTTCGTGCATCGAGCCACGCCAGGACGTCGGCCCGCACTCGGTCCCTCTCGGGTTCGCAAAACGTGATGTGGTAGAGCCCTTCGTACAGGTGGAGCGTCTTGTCCTCGGAGGCGGCTTCGTGGTAAAACCGGCGGCTGCCCTCGGGATCGGTGAGCCGGTCGGCGAGGCCGTGGAAGAGGAGGAACGGGTGGTGGAAACGCGACGCCTGCGCCCGGATGCGTTCCATCGCGCGGACCATCTCGGCCCCGGTGCGGGCGAGGATGCGTCCGTGGTAAAAGAGCGGGTCGTTTCGGATATCTTCGACGACGGCGGGATCGCGGGAGAGGGTGTCGAGGTCGAGGGGGATGGTGGGCAGGCCGGGGAAGAGGCGTCCGAGGACGGAAGCAATTTTCTGGAGGAGGGGGGCTTCGTTCGTCTGAAACGCGGGGCTGCTCAGGATCAGACCGGCAAGGCGGTGGCGCTCGGGGGAGCGTTCGAGGGCGAAGAGCGCTGCCACGGCCCCGCCCATGCTGTGTCCGAAAAGGTAGAGCGGCGCGTCGGGATGGGCCTTCCGCACCTCGTCGAGGAAGCAGTCGAGGTCATCGAGGAGGTCGTCGAAATGGTTGATGAAGGCCCGTCGTCCCTCCGACCGCCCGAAGCCTCGGTGATCATATCCGAGCACCGCATGGCCCTTCGCGACGAGCGCCGCCGCCAACGAAGCATATCGTCCGGAATGCTCGGCATACCCGTGCACGAGCGCCACCACCGCGCGCGGTTCCGTGGGGGGTAGCCACGTCCGTGTGAAGAGGGTAAGTCCGTCTCTGGTGAGAAGCGTGCCGGTGGTCTCTCCGGGATCAGGCATGATCGATTCCGATGGCAGGTTCATGGATGCACCCTCCCGTTTTGGAGCGCCAGGGGAGAAGGTTGCCCTGGAATGTCCCATAATAAGGAAGCGAACGCCGAAGATTGCCCGGGAGCAACGAAAAAAGCGGAGCCGCTCAGAGCGACTCCGCCTTTTCCGAAGCGTTTGCGGCAAGTCTGGCTTAGAAGTCCATGCCGCCCATACCACCCATACCCGGGGCGCCGCCGGGCATGGCCGCGCCTTCTTTCTCAGGGTTGTCGGCGATGATCGTCTCCGTGGTCAGGAGCAGACCGGCCACCGAGGCGGCGTTCTCCAGCGCCGTGCGCGTCACCTTCGTCGGGTCGATCACGCCCATGGCGATCAGGTCCCCGTACTCGTCCGTGCGCGCGTTG
>NZ_JBWOPL010000126.1:0-2767 GCF_056451265.1 Rhodocaloribacter sp.
CGGGCCCCACGAGCAGCGCCCGCGCCTTGCTCAGGCGCTCGGCCATCGCCGCGCGGGCCTCGTCGGGAAGGATCGCGCCCGCCTCATCGACGGGAAGGCCGACGGTGGTCACCTCGGTGAGCTTCGCCGCGAGCGTGGGGCGGATCGGCTCGGGACAGGCGCACACGACGAAGCCGCTCCCGGCGCGCGCGGCCGCCTGGGCCGCCATCACCGGCGCGCCCGTGAAGCCCGGCGCGCCCGCCGCCACGAGGGCCAGGCCCACGCTGTACTTGTGCGCGTCGTGCGGGCGGGCAGGCAGCCACCGCCGCACCGCCGCATCGGTGGGCACGAGCGCGCAGCCCGGCGCCCGCCGCACCCGCTCGATCACGAAGTCGGGGATGCCGATGTCCACCACCTCGATGCGCCCGGCGCGCACCGGCCCCTCGCCCACGAGCAGCCCCGTCTTCCACGCGCCCATCGTCACGGTCATCGCCGCCCGGACGGCCTCGCCGAGCACGACGCCCGTGTCCGTGTGAAGCCCCGTCGGCACGTCGAGCGCGACGACCGGGGCATCCCGGGCATTCAT
The DNA here is from genome assembly GCF_056451265.1 of Rhodocaloribacter sp. Lineage (NCBI taxonomy): Bacteria > Pseudomonadati > Rhodothermota > Rhodothermia > Rhodothermales > Rhodothermaceae > Rhodocaloribacter > Rhodocaloribacter sp. The sequence continues at coordinate 566 of NZ_JBWOPL010000126.1, forward strand.
CCATTCCACGAGGTCGCGGAGGGGCGCGCGAAGGGCGCTCGTGATCCCGGTGCCGAGGAGCGCATCCACGTAAAGATCGGCGCGCGCGAAGGCCTCGAGCCCGTCGGCGTCGCGGAGAAGCGTGAGGTGAAGACGACCCGCCTCGTCATGCTCGGCGAGACGCCGGAGCAATCCGAGGTTGTGCGCCGCGTCCACCGACATCGCATCCTCTTCGGCGAGCATGACCACGCGCACGCGCGCGCCCCACCCATAGAGCACGCGCGCCGTCACGAAGCCGTCGCCGCCGTTGTTGCCCTTTCCGCAAAAGACGACGACCGTCTTTCCGCGCATCGGCCCGAAGTGCGCCGCGATGCGTTCGGCAGCCCCGCGCCCGGCGGTCTCCATGAGCGTGTATCCGGGCAGGCCGAAGGTTTCGATGGTGAAATGATCCGCCGCGCGCATGGCCTCGGCGGTGAGCGCGGGACGGAGGTCGTTCGAAAGCGTGCTCATGTCCGGTTCGGTTTGGCTGCGTCGGTCGTTGGGCGCTCCCTCCCGAATGTCACCGTTCATCCGGCTCGTCGTTCCGCGAAAGATGCGCGAAGATGGGGCGTCACCGGACGCGGAGCGTGTCGTCGGCGACGGTCTCCCACCGGGCGCGCACGGGCGGGAGGTCGCCGCCCCAGCCGAGGGGTTCGGCAGGGGTGTACGGAAAGAGGAAGCCGCCGTCCCATCGCCCGTTGCCGTTTCGGTCGACGAAGGCGCGGAGGCGGTATTGCCCGCCGCCCGGAAGCTCGCGGAAGACGAAGAAGCCGGTCGCGTCGGGGCGGGCCGTGCGGAAAGGCACGCGGGCCTCTCCGGCGACGTCGAAGAGCTCGACGACGAGCGCGCCGGTGGTGTCGTCCGCCGTCGCGTAGCCGCTCAGTTCGCCGAGTTCGTCGGGGCCCATCCGGCGGAAGCGGCGGGTGAAGACGGTGTCGGCCCCGGTGAGGGCTCGTCCGTCGACCGTCACGTCGAAGGGCGCCTCGGGCCACGGCTCCGGCGCGAGGCGGTACGTGACGCCGTCTTCGGTGTCGCGCAGGAAGGTGAGGGGCCGCCCCGTGGTGTCGCGCACGGCCACGACGGTGCGGAAACGCGCAGCGTCCACCGGCTCATTGAAGCGGACGGCGGGCCGGCGCGGCGGCGGCAGCGGGATGCCGTCGGGCGGCGCGCCGAGCGTGTCCGGGTCGAAGCCGCGGAAGCGGAGCCGGAACGTGTCGGCCTCGGCCACGGGCGTGAAGCGCATGGCTCCGCCGCGCACCGCGTTCCCGCTCGAATCGACGACGGCGGCCACGCGGATCGTGTGCGGGCGGGGGGCAAGCGAGTCGGTGAGCACGAGCACCTGACGCGGGTCTTCGGGAACCATGTACACGGCGCGGACGGCCGGGCGCGCGCCCGTCACGGAGTCGCGGAGGACCCACCCCGCCGTGTCGACGCGGGCGAGGCGGACGGCCTCGGAGAATCGAAGCGCTACACGCCGGCTCGAACGCGCCCGCACCTGCCGGAGCTCGGGCGGGATGGTGTCGCGCACGGTCACGAGCCATCGGCGTTCGGCTCCCGAGGCAACCGTGTCGGGGGAGAGGACGGGGCGCGGCGGCACGGCGAACGCCTCGGCCACGTCCGGCCGCCGGTTCCGGTTCCGATCCCGGAGGGCGATCACGAAGAACGGCTCCTCGCTCATGTACTCGAACCGGAAACGTCCGTCCTCGCCGGACTGCGTCCGATACGCCGGTCGCCCGGGGAGCGAATCCGGAGCGGCTCCGTCGGGGGCGGGGAAGGCATACACGTCGAGGCCCGGCGCGCCGTCTCCGCGCCAGGGCTCGAGCACGCGCCCGGCGAGGCGTCCCCGGTTGATCTCGGGCCCGGTCGAGAAGGCAAGCGTGATCGGCTCGTGAAGCGCCACGCCATGGAGGTCGCGGAGGTTGTTGTCGAGCGTGAGGATGTACGTCGTGTTCTCGCGGAGCGGCTCGGGGAAGACGACCTCGACGCGCTTGCCGTGCCACGCGAACTCCGGCGGTCTTTCGAAGTCGGGCGTGAACGTGAAGGCCCTCGCGAACGAACCCTGATCGACGTATTCCGAGAAGGTGATCTCGATCTTTTCCGCCCGCACGTTCACCGCGCCGGCGGGCGGGACCGTGCTGACGACGGCGGGCGGGGTCCGGTCGGGCGGGCCGCCGGTGGGGGGCA